>JAHJAO010000094.1 GCA_018813905.1 Candidatus Omnitrophota bacterium | reverse complement strand
TTAATCCTTCCTTTTCTCATCTTCTTTAGGCTTTAGCCTCCCTTAGTGGTTTTGAGTGATTTTTTTGTGCCTGACATGCGGTTGCCTTCGCAAGGTTTGTTGGAAGGATTGCGCGAAGGCTACCGCAGGCAAATACCTTTAAGTGCTTGACTAACCACATAATTGATTTGACATCGTTTCATTACCTAGTATAATTAATAAAAGAGAGGAACAAAGTCGGTACCATCTTTACTATAATTATCTTATTTTAGTAATTTCCAATCTATAAAATAGTATAAATTAATATGCCTGCCCAAGAAAATAGAGAAAAATTTCTGAGAGCTTATGCAAATCTTCCGTTGAATACGCGTAAAGAAATTATCCTTGTTTTAGAAGAAAAGGGAATAAAGCAACCTATTACCTGGGAAGTTGCTTTTTTTGAGGTAAAAAATAACACAACAAACAGTGAGAAAATTTTAAAAAAATTGGAAGAACTAGGGATAATTTAAATGGCAGAAGAAATAAAGCAAAAAAAAGAAGGAATTCCTGAAGATTTAAAAGATCTTGTTATTGCACGCCTCGATATTCTTTCCCCGCATAAAAGAATCCATATCGGTTCTGTAGGAGAATTCACTAAGGATGAGCTTATCGAACGAGTAAAAATTGGAGACGAAATTGGTCAGAAGATTGCTAAGATAGAGATCTCCTTCTTAAGAGCTTTAACAAAAGGTACTTTACTAGAAGAGCTTAATTTAGAAAATTAAATTGCATGGGAAGAAAGCTACTCATTACCAGGCCAGAACACGATGCTGGAACTAATTATCTTTCCAAGTGGAGTAAAAAAATAATAGATTTAGCTGTGGACAGGGGCATAAAAGTTATAGACCTCCACCGTGAAAAGGCAAGTAGGAATAGAGTTATCGGAACTTTAGAAAAAACTGGTACAAAATTAGTCATCTTAAATGGGCATGGTAGTGATAATTCTGTTCACGGTCATAATAATGAAGTTATTTTAAAGGAAGACGATTCTAAGGCTGTAAAAGATAAAATTATTTACGCACGTTCTTGTAGATCGGCAAAAAGTTTAGGGAAAAATTCTATAGCACAAGGCGCACTTGCTTATTTAGGATATGAAGAGGATTTTATAATGTTATCCGATGAAACAAGCGCAGGGAAGCCACTTGAAGATAAAACAGCAGAATTATTTTTAGAACCCTCAAATTATATCCCAGTTTCTTTAGTGAAAGGGCATACTGCCGGAGATGCAAATAATAGATCTAAAACATTATTTAAAAAGAACATTGAGAGGTTAGTAATTGAGGGGCCATCATCGGATAATTATACTGCTATCAGATATTTGCTATGGGACATGGATAATCAAGTTTGTCTGGGTAACGAAAACGCAATTTTTACGTAATTTTTAAGATTGAATTCTAATTGTCTGTTTAAAATTAAACAACCTTACCCAATAATACTTAATCACCAAGGCGTAATAATGGATTACAGGATAGGTAAGTTTAAGGCAATTTCTGCAAAGGAGTTGCTTTTTTTTATTATATGGAAGCGGAGGACCAATGAAAATAATTAATGCACTAGTTTCGGTTCTACTCATTATGTCAATAGTAATAACTCAGGCAGGTTGTTCTACTTTTGTTCCACATAGACAAAAAGTGAGCGTAATAGCTTCTGAACCCGATGCAAAGATTTATATAAATGGAGAATTGATCGGAGTAGGTAGAGTTGAAACAAAGGTTCCTAGAAACAGAGATGCTTCAGTTATGGTTAAATGCGATGGTTTCTATACAGCAACTAGGCAATTGTCGACTACGATGAGCGGAGTGGGAATTGTGGATATTATAGGTGGTTGGATTTGGTTAGTACCATGGCTAGGGTTACTTTCTCCTGGCTCTAGGGAAATTGATTCACCAAATATGACTGTTGTATTAGATAAAGAGAAAACGAAGTAGTTTAATATAAGCTAATAATTGAAAGGAGGAAAAATTGAAAAAGAAAATTACAGTTTTAGCTGGAGTTCTTGTAGTAACTTTCTTGTTATCCGGTTGTGCTACTATGTATCCAATCGGAAGTCTATACACAGGAGTTAAAGTTCCAAATAATATGGGTGACGGAAAAGATGTCTCCTATACGAAGATTGGGAAAGCTTCAGCATGCTCTATTCTTAGCCTTATCGCTACAGGTGATGCAAGTTTAGAAAAAGCGATTCAGAATGGCGGCATTAAGACAGTTAAATGGGTTGATTATCAAGCAGATAATTTCTTGGGAATTTATGGAACATATACTACAACAGTATATGGAGATTAGTTTTTCGTAAAGAATATCTATAAAATGGGCTGGAGTTAAATCCAGCTCATTTTATTACACTTATTTAACGAATATTAGTCTCCGTAAACAGTAGTCGTGTACTTGCCGTAGATGCCGAGAATATTCTTGGCATCATAATCCACATATTTGATCGTTTTAATACCACCATTGGCAGCAGCAGTTTTAATGCTACAGTCACCTGTGGCAACCATACCTAAAATTGAGGTAGCCTTGGCTGTACCAACCTTGCTGTAAGTCATTCCACCATCCCCTGCTACACTGGGGATTTTTTGGTTGCTTCTTGGGATAACTCTGATATAATATGGCATAAAATGTAACAGAGGAGACCTAATGAAAGAATTGTCTGAAGCTTATACCGCAGAAGATGTCGCTCAATATCTTAAACTCCATCCTTACACTGTACGCCGTCTTGCCCGCGAGAAAAAAATACCGGCGTTTCGCGTCGGTGGCCAGTGGCGCTTTAGAAAAGATGAAATCGATAAATGGTCGCGGTCGTATCCATTTTCCTAGAAGAAAGGGAAGTAGTGATGACTAAAGAAGGTGTGGATTATTTAAAGAAGCAAAGCAAGAAATAGTATAGGTACTTGTACTTCATCAGGACAAGAAAACGAAACGTTTGCGCAGTTGAGGAAATAATAAATTATGGGAACTACAACATTCTTTCTTAGATATAACGATTTGGGTAAGCCATTAAACAAAATGGGCAAGGAAGAATTAGAAAAACTCAATAATCTTTCGCCTTATGTTAAGACGTCTCATTATGCTGGCTGGCAGGTGCCTTTGGAGCTTCATAATGGTAATGTATATGTTTTGGTGTTTTGGAAAGGTAGGTTAATGAAAATCGAAGAGGCGCCAAAGGCTCTAAATAAAAAATATTACAGTAAACATAGCGGTAAAAAAGTTAACGAGTATGAATGGACTGTATTAAAAAAATATATGTTAGCGGAGATACAAAGGCTTGATAAGGAATTTAAGAAGTCGCTTCGAAAGAAGGTTAAGAATAATTAAT
>JAHJAO010000093.1 GCA_018813905.1 Candidatus Omnitrophota bacterium | reverse complement strand
GCTTTCCCGATCTCATACAATAATGACGGGGCGATTAAAACAATCGCCAGACCGATAACCGCGCCTGTAACAATTTTTTTAGCCGTTTCAATCTTCTTTTCATCACCGGAGGAAAAGATATACATCAATCCGCCGATGACGATAAAAAGCACGGCTAGGACGGCCACGATATCTTTCAGACGGGTTAATATACTATTAGCCACGTCTTTAACGTTATTATATAAGAGCGGATTGGTAAATGTCGTATCGGCCGCCTCGGCATGACCAGCCCAACTTAAGGAAAAAATCATACCTAAAAAAAATAAAAATAAAATTGTTTTTTTCTTGTTCATTTGAAATTATTAAAAAAATTAAGCTTTCGCCGAAATCATTCAAGGGGACCAAGCGGATCCGAACAAACAATTTCTCCAAAATTATACCAAGAGGTTTTTCCAGTGCCCAAAAATCCTTCCGCGTCAGTAGCTGTTTTTGTCGGCATTAAAACCGTAATTACCGTGTTGACAATCACCCAGGCGCATAGCACTACCGCTAATCCGATCAAACTGCCTTTCAAAAAATCCTTAGCTGATGTTATCATTTTTTCACTGCCGGAAGAAACCACATACATCACTCCGGCAAAAGTGGCGCAAGCCAGACAAATAATCACGATAGTTGTTATGCCATAATCAAAAAGTTTCTTAAAACCGACAATCAAATCGCACAAAGTACAACGCTGTGAATATAAACCGGTCAAACCGCAAGGCACAATCCCTTCATCAGCGGCTAAAACCGGAGAAATCAAAAGAAATACAAATCCTGCTAATATAATTATCCCTAAAATTTTTCGGCTAAAAAATTTCCTCATTGTTATCGGCTCATTAATTGTCCCACTTGAGAGGCGGCCGCGCGTAAGGCTTCTTCTACTCCCGCTTGTCCGCGATTAACTTTGTCAATCATTTCCGCCAGAATTATTTCAATGGCTTCCGGATCGATCTGAAACCAGCTTTTAGCAATCAGATTCTGCGCCGCGAACACGCCGATTTTTGGATCATTTTTTTGGATTTCAATCAAATCTTTGCGTCCGGAAGGCTTCCGGGTTTTTTGCAAATAAGCTTTGGTCGGATCCCAATCAGCGGCAATGGTATTTTTTATGCCGGCGGCTGTGGCCGTTTGGCTGATACTTTGCTCCGGACGGGTAGTTAAATAATTAAGCAGCTTCCAGGCTTCCGCCACTCGAATTTCATCCGTAACCGGCAAAAGCGCCGGATTAGCTGCGCCAGAAGTATTGATTTTTTTATTTCCCGCCACCGCAAACCCCCAGTAGTTGGCATAATTGACTGCTTGATTACCGGAAAGCTGGGGCACCGGCGCCACTTCAAAATTGAGTTTGGGCGATTTGGCCATCAGAGTATCGCGATGCCAGGAATAGTTGAACATCATGGCTAAAGTGCCTTCCGCGAAAGCATCGATGGAATAATGCATCTGCGGATTCCAAGAATAAGGGCTGCTACCTCCGCTGCGGGCAAATTGAGTATAGAATTTCAGGGAATTTTCTCCGGGAGAAACGCTCACGCCGTCGCGGCCTACAGATCGGTCAAAAGTGGCTTGCCGGCTGTTCAAATCCACCATCTCGGTCTGATTCTGCAGCATCAGCAATCCCAAGACATCTGTAGAACGATTAATATTGTAAGCCGTCCCCATAGCCACGGCTGACTGCAGGATGCGGCCATCGTTGGAAACTTGGGAAAGTTTTTTGCAATCCTCAATAAACTCCTCCCAATTTTTGGGCGGAGCGGTAATGCCCGCTTCATTAAAAAGATCCTTGTTATAATACAGCCCTAAAGAATCCACGGTCAGCGGAACAGCAAAGACTTGTCCCTGATAAAGAAAATCATCAACAACCACGTCCACAAAGTTATTCCGGAATCTTTGTTCATTCAAAACAGTTGCCGGCGCCGGATAAATTTTATCCAAAAATCCCGGCAGCCAGGTATTGCTGATCAGAAAAATATCCGGACCTTGCCCGGAAGCCAGAGCTTCCAATAAATCTTTTTTGTAAGTCTCCGGGGTAAATTTGCGGTATTCCACTTTGGAAACATTCG
>JAHJAO010000092.1 GCA_018813905.1 Candidatus Omnitrophota bacterium | reverse complement strand
TGAAGATAAAATCCACATCGGTAATTGTCTGCTTGTTCAGAACAATGTCTTTTGGAGCATCATTCTCGCCATACCAGGCATATGGATCGGTTGCTTTATAATCGGGCCCGTCGATATCAATATCGTTGAAGCAAACAATATATGCTTTATTTATATTGGGAGAACCAGGGATAGCCAGAGAATAGGCGCCTGGAGCCGGGATAGTGGTTGAGGCAAGTTTTCTTCGAGATTTTCGGTCGAGTGAGTCAAAGGCGATAATATAAAGCGGCCCCTGCTGGTAATCGTCAAAGTATATCGTGCCGCTTAATGTAATAATCTTTGGAAGCTGAAACAGTAAATCCACATCGGTAATTGTCTGCTTGTTCAGAACAATGTCTTTTGGAGCATCATTCTCGCCATACCAGGCATATGGATCGGTTGCTTTATAATCGGGCCCGTCGTTATCAATATCATTGAAGCAAACAATAAATGCCTTATTGATATCAGGAGAAACAAAGATATCCAGTGAGTAGGGGCCTGGAACTGGGATAGTGGTTCGTGCGAGTTCTTTGCGTGATTTGCGATCAAGCGAGTCGAATGCGGTAATATAGAACGGCCCTTGCTGGTAATCGTCAAAATATATCGTGCCGCTTATGGAAATCAGAGATTCTTCTGCAGATGAGGTGATTCCTTCTTCATTAATACTAATTATTTCGTCATTAAACAAAACCTTTTTTTCGCTACCAACATCAACTACGATAAAATAACCAGCTTTGTCTTTATCTACAATATCTCCTTCCACAACTTCTCCTGAATGCAAAGTGATAATAGATTTCGCCCAAGCATTATTGCAAGAAAAAACAGACCATAGACACAGAAAAAGAATAAAGATTATCTTCATGACGAGTTCTCCTATAAAGTAAAGGGTTATTTTATGCTTTATCGGATATTATTATACTAAAGAAAAGGCAGAATAAAAGCAAAAATCATCATACTGATTTTTGCTTAAGGTGGGTAACGGTTTCTGCTGGAATAGGTGACATTCCCGTTCTGATCGATGTCTATGGTAAAATTAATGTATTGGCCGGATTTTTTTGTGGCCCGGGCGGTAAAACCGGATGTTGTTGCTGTTGTTATCGCATAGGTCCACATGTTTTATTATAATAAATTTGCGTCAAAAAACAATTGAAAACGCGTTTTTCCCGGTTTTCCCGCATCAAATTCGGGCAGAGGGGGGCAGTGTTATTGCAGGACATCAGTGTAGTACTGCCCGGAAACAGCGTCGTCGGAAGTTAACACAATCTGTTTAGTGGAATGCACTCCCTGTATGCGCTCTGCGGTAATGCTAAAACTGGACGCGGCTGTGCTCAATTCATAAGTCCAGTTGCCGTCGTCGGGCAAGAAAGTAGTGCCGACTAAATCGCCGAGCTGCGCCAGAGTTGCGCCAAAAGTTCTATATTCCGAAAAATAAGTAAGCATGGCTTTGCGTATGGTTTTAATATTACTGAAGGCCACGGAGCCTTTAGCGCGTTCCACGGCTTTTGAATAATTAGGCACGGCAATCGTTACCAGAATTCCGATAATTAGCACTACCATCGTTAATTCTACCAGAGTAAACCCTTTATTACGCGGCATAACAAACCTCCTTTGGCAAATAAACGGATTATGACCAATTAAGCACAAAATCGATTATATCGTGTTTTAAAGCTAAAAACAAGAGTCAGCTCCCGCGGTATCCGCCGCGGCACGCGGCGCGATCAGGCCGAGCGTAATCCACCAAAAAACAGCTACCTCCGGCAGAAAGAAAGTAAAATCAACAAGATTATGCAGGATAAACGCGAAAATCGCGATTCCCAATCCGGCATGCAGCATTTTTTGTGCCGGCGCCGGCGGTTCCCGCACAATTTTTATTGCGGCCAGGACAAGCCCCAGCAAAGCCACAAAGCCGACAATGCCCAGTTCCGCCCAGATTTGCAAATACGAATTATGGCTGAATTTACTGCCGACAAAAGGCAGGTTGCCCAGCCCCACACCAGTAAAGGGGTGCTGCCCAATTACCAGCCAGGTTTTCAGCCAGTATAGCTGGCGTTGGCCTGCGGAAAACGCCGGGTTGCGCCAGTAGCCGCCGCTATAAGAACGGACGACGAAAATTAAAACCGATACAAGCGATAACAGAATTATTGCGCGCAACACAACCCGATATTTATAATCACGTTGCCGCATGATGCTATAAAGCATGCAGCCAAAGAGCAAGCTCACAAGCGGACCGATTGCTTTTGTTAAGATAAGCGCGGCCGAGCAAAGCAAAACCGGCAAGAGCAAAACAATATTACCTAAAGGCCGTTTAAGCAGCGCGGAATCCTCATCTTTATAATAATGCCGAAGCATGCTGATGCACAACGGCAGCAGCATGATTAAATATCCTCCTAATGCCGAAGGCAGGATAAAAGGTACGAATGCCCGTTGCCGGCCGACGAACTCAAAGGCAAAATCGTAAGTGATATTGTGCACGAGCAGGTGTTTTACAAAAATTTTTGCCCCGAGGAAAAACCACAAAATAGCTTGCAGGCTAACCAGGCCCGCGCCCGCGATTAAGGCAAACAGAAGCAGGGTTTTTTCCTGTGCGGCGCAGGTGAATACCGCGCAAAAAACAACTGCGGCCAGCAGGTATTTATGCAGCTCAGACAGGCTGCGTTCGGGAGCAAGGGAAAAAAAATTGGAAAGGGCTACTCCGGCGAAAAACAACACAAGCGGGATAAGTATTGTTTTGCGCAAATGCGTTGCGTTTTGCGGCGGGAGAGCGGTCTTGACGAGCGCGGCGCAAATAAAAATCAGGCACCAGGAATACATTGTATCCAGCTCCGGCGTTGCCAGAGAGCTGAGAAACGGGCGGATGATGATAAAAGCGAGAAATAATAAAAATAAGCCGGCACGCAACATCGCCTATCATAGTATAGTCAGATAAAAATGGTGTCAAGCAATTTGATCGCCCCCGCGATAAAGCAGTTTGTGTTTGGCGCGAATTTTGTTATAATAATAACGCCAACAGTACCGCTTGGGGGCAACAGCTTAATATATTAACATGCGCACAAAAACTAACCTCTTACATATCATAACCGAACTGGAATTGGGCGGCGCGCAAAAGAATGCGCTTTATATTATAACGCATTGTGACAACGGCAGATACAATAAGTTTTTTATAAGCGCACCGCGCGGCTTGCTTGTGGACACAGCTAAAAAAATACCGGGCGTGACCTGCTGCTTTTTCCCATCGCTTAAAAGGAAGATTAACCCGTTTGCGGACCTCATTACCCTGTTTTTGCTGATAAAATTTATGAAAACGCACAAGATAGATATTGTGCATACGCATAGTTCCAAAGCGGGCATTTTAGGCCGCTGGGCGGCGCGGCTTGCGAAAGTGCCGGTAATAATCCATACCATCCACGGCTGGAGTTTTAATAACCACACAAACGTTGCGGCAAGGTATCTGTATATCATATTAGAACGCGCCGCATCCCGCGTTACGACGCGCTTTATCGCGGTTTCCGAACACGATATCGAAAAAGGCCTGCGCTACAAAATCGGCCGCCGCAGCCAATATGCGCTAATCCGTTACGGCGTAGACCTGGCGCAAATCGCCGCATTATCAGGCCAACAGCTCAACAAGCAGGATTTTGGCGTTCCCCATTCCGGCAAAGTTGTGGGCATGATTGCGTGTTTAAAACCGCAGAAGAACCCTTTGGATTTTGTCCGTCTGGCGGCTGCGGTATTAACCCATATGCCGAACACATATTTTGTCCTGGCTGGAGATGGCCGGCTGCGCCGCGCGATGCAGAACTTTATCTGCCGCAGGAAATTGCAGCGCCAGGTGTTGCTTTTGGGCTGGAGACAAGATATATATAGAATTATCCCGCTTTTTGATATAATAGTGCTTACGTCTTTATGGGAAGGATTGCCGATTGCGCTTTTGGAAGCCATGGCCAATTCCAAGCCCATAGTGGCTTATGATACCGACGGCGTGAGAGAAATTGTAAGGGATCGTGAGAACGGATATGTGGTCGCGGCGCAGGACGTTCGGGCGCTTGCGAGCAGGGTAACTGTTTTACTGCAGGACAGTAGTCAGGCCGAGAAAATGGGCAGAAGAGGGTATCAGCTCTTATCCGACAATCCCGCGTTTTGGGCCGACAAGATGCTTGCCCGGGTCGAGGGTCTCTATCAAAAATCTTTAAAAATAAATTAAGTTATTTTGCAGGATTGGAATACAATGTCAAACCGCACAAACCCTAATCGCGGCGGATATTTTTACCGTATCCGCACGGCGCTAGTTAGGCCGCTAACCGAACGCATAACTAATATTATCCGCTGCCGGCGGCTGATTATCCAAACCGGTATATGTCGGTTTCGCGCCAAGCATGCCGGATTAAAACTGGGCATCTGGATTGCGGTATTGAATCCGCTTTTGGTGATGCTCGCTATCTCCTTTGTGTTTACGCACATTATACAATTAGACATAGATAATTTTCCGTTATTTGCCCTGTCCGGAATTTTTCCCTGGCTTTTTTTCAGCAATTGCCTGCTGGAAGCGGCTTTTTCTATTACCAGCCAGCAGGTCTTGCTGCACAAGTTTAAAGTGCCGGCCGAGGCGCTGCCGCTCATCGTTATTTTTGCGGAATTTTTAAGTTTTCTGGTCGGCTGCTGCATTATCTATCCGATATTTTTGGTATTTAACCCACAGATTATCGTCCTGCTGCCGGTATTACTGCTGGTTTTGGCCGCGTTTATCATTTTTTTGTTCGGCCTGGGGCTTGCCCTGGCCACGTTAAACGTTATTTCTCCGGACATAGGGCAGAGCCTGGGTATCTTTATCATGTTTTGGTTTTGGGTGACGCCTGTCTTTTACTCCTTAGATATGATTCCCGTAAAATTTTTTTGGCTAAGCCAGTTAAATCCGATGACGCACTTTATAACCTGTTTTCGTAGCCTGCTGTTTTACGCGCAGCTGCCGGCCGGGGAAGTATTTCTGGCAATAGCCGGCTGCGCGGCGGGCAGCCTGGTTTGCGGTGCGTATGTTTTTTCAAAATGGGAAACAAGTATGTTGAAGAGAATTTAAACGGCATGGATAGCATACAGGCAAACGACCTCTGGCTGATGTACAAAATTCCGTTCAGCAACAACGGTAAAATATCCTGGGATAATTTTTGGGCGCTTAAGGGAATCTCTTTTAATGTCCGGTCCGGAGAAGCCATGGGCATAATCGGTGAAAACGGCGCCGGCAAAACCACGCTGCTGCGGGCACTGTTGGGCCTGCTCAAATGCGACCGCGGCAGCATTAAAACCACGGGGCGGGTTAGCGCGCTTTTGGAAGCAGGCGCAGGATTTGAGCCGGAACTTTCCGGACAAGATAATATCCGGCGTCATGCCCGGTTTTTTGGGCTCGCGGAAGAAGCGATTGAAGCGGCGTATCCTAAGATAGCCGAATTTGCCGAGCTGGGCAGGTTTATCCAGGCGCCGGTGAAATGTTACTCTCAAGGGATGCTGGTACGGCTGGCGTTTTCGATTGCCGTGCATATGCAGCCGGACATTTTGCTGATCGATGACAGCTTGACCGTGGGCGACGAATATTTTCAGGCAAAATGCGTGAAAAAAATATTTCAGTTAAAAGAAGAAGGCAAAACGATTATTCTTGTTTCGCATAACACATCGCTGCTCGTGCGGCTTTGTGACCGATTGCTTTTGCTCAAAGACGGCCGCCTCCTTCGCCAAGGCAGTGCGGAATCGGTTGTGCCGCTATATATTCAGCTTGAAGGAGAAAAGGCGGGGACGGCGCTGATTCGGGACGGCGCGCTAGAACTGGTATTTAATAACGGCCGGGTGTTTTTAAATTGGCAAGGCCGGCTGCTTACCCCCGAGCCCGGGGTATACACTGCGATTAAATTCCGGGACAAGTGGCTTAGCGGGCTGCAGGCGTCCTGGGAAGCAGTGAAACCGGCCGAAAACAGGATTATTGCCAGAGGGATTTTTTACGAGGCGGGCCTTGAGCAAATCTGGACAATAGAGCTGGCTACGCAGCAGGAAGTACTGGTGTCCGTTGATATTAAAAGCCGGCAGGCGGTGGAGATAGAAGAAAGTTTTGTTAACATGCTGCTGCGCGCCGATTATCAGGAATGGTTTAGCCTCGCCGAACAGGGTGAATTCAGCCCGATCACCAGCAACAGTAGTAACTGGCGCCCATATCTGGGAGAGGGCGAGGCCCGCCGTTGCGTCGGCGTACGCGAAGTGAGAGACGCTCAAGGGCAATGCTTGCCAGCGGTAATTTTTGAGCAGGAAAACTCAAGCGGCAAAAGAACCGCGCAAATTTTAAACAGCGACTATCTTTGCCCGGCGCGCGTTTTGCAGTATAAAACGTTCTGCCGGAGCAATTACGCGAAAACCGCGGCAACGCAAGTCAACTTATTTCAAGGGAAAATCGTTGTCGGCGTGCCGGATATCGGACAATATTTAGACAACATAGAATATAATTATATATTACAATCGGGCGATTTGAAATTAAAGTGGCGCGCAGGCCAAGTTATCCTTTCCCGCCAGGGCAAGGTTTTAACAAAAGCCAACCACGCCTCTACGCTGCTGCGGGCAGGGAACCAGCAGCATTTTTCCACAATCGCTGAATGGGTATCCAAAAAGCAGAGCGAGAACAAGATTGTTGCTGCGGGTACCTGGCCCGGCGTGCCGCTGGTAGAACACTGGGAGATGGAATTAAAAGACGGCTGTTTTTTTATCTGGAAAATCTGGGTAGAGGTGACCGCGGAGGTTAGCATCCAAGAAGTGTACGCGCGTTTCAGCTTTTGTGAGCAGTACAAAAGCTACCGCACCAGTTACGGCGCCGGGAAGTTTCCGGACGAATTTATGGAATACGAAGTAGATATGCTGCAAAAGTGTGTCCCGGACGGAAGCGTTATTTTATCCGCAGATACGGAGCAGATGCCAGAAGTTTGTATGCAGTTTCCCCGGCCGCCCAATATTTTTGCCAAAGTTTTAAATTCGGATATGTCCGATCGAGCGAGGATTGTCTATGTGGAAAATATTATCCCGGAAGATAAAATGCGCTTTACCCCAGGCAAATATGAGTGTTTTGAAATACACACGGCAATCGCACCGCCGGAAGCGAACGGGCCGGTCCTTGCCGCCGCGGGCAACACCGCAAAATTAAAAAAAGACGGCTTGGAAATTGTTTTTGAAAAAGGGCAAGGGCATATTTTCTGGCAGGGAACGCAGCTAACCAAACGGCTGGGCCTTTATACGTCTATACGTTCCGGAGAGCGTTGGTTCGACTCTCATTCTCAAGCGGTGTGGGAAGTAAAAAATTCTGATAATACGATCGAGGCCAGCGGGAAATGGGTACACTTGCCTCTTGTGCAAACATGGAGGCTGGCATTCGCGCAGGAAAATATGCTGGAATTTGCGGTGACGCTTGAAGCGCACGGCATAATCGATACCGATCGGTTACAGACAAATATTATGGTATCGGAGCTATATGATAAATGGGTTGGCAGCCAAGCGCAAGGCGTATTCCCGGATTTTAAAGGAGAAGCAGATGATGATTGGGATGTGGTGCGGTCCGAACCTTGCGGTGCGGGACAAATTGCGGGTGTGGAGATGGCGGCTGCAGGGCAGAGGCAGTTGCCGTCAATCACATTTTATCCGGACGCCGCCGCCCAAGATTGGGCCATGGCCATAGTTAATTCCGACCTTCATCACCGCAGCCGGCTTCTGCAGCACGTTAACAAAGGGGTAATAAAATTTGTACCGCAGCAGATCGTAAAATGTAATTTCAAAATTCTAATCGGAAAGAGAAAGTGATATGTTCCGGGATGTTTCCGTAATTATTCCGACGTGTGGCCGGATTGAGCCGTTAAGAAACTGTTTGCGGTCGCTACTTGCGCAGGATTACCCAAAACACAATTTGGAGATCATCGTTATCGATGACCGGGCAGCCGGCGCCACCGCCCAGCTCGTGCAAGAGTTTCAACGCGAGCATCCCCGTTTAAAATACTTCTCTCAACAGCGGCGAGGCCCGGCGGCCGCAAGGAACAGGGGGATTAGCGCTGCAGCCGGAGAAATAATTGCTTTTGTTGATGATGACTGTACGGCAGATGCCAGCTGGGTGCGCTTAATGGCCGAGCAGCACCAAAATAAGCCCGACTGCGCGGCGGTCGGCGGCGAAACAAAAGTTAACTCGAACAGTATCGCGGCTTTAATTGGACAATTTTTGGCCAACTGCAGCATTGAGTTGTCCCGAAACGGGCACAAGGATATAATTTTTTTCCCCACATGCAACGTTTCTTTTAAAAAACATGTATTAAATAAAAACGCGTTCCGCGAGGATTTCCGCTTCCCCGGCGGAGAAGACCTGGAGTTTTTTTGGCGGCTTTACAAACAGGGCTATACGTTTTCCCGGTGCCGGGACAGTTGCGTTATTCATCACCGAAGCGGTAGCCTGCGCAGTTTTTTATCACAGGCCTATATTTATGGGAGAGGTAATTTTTTGGTGCAACACCTGCATCGGGACCACCCGCTATTGAAAGAGCTGAAAACCCGAGGCGGGCCATTTTTCGTTGCGACCCTGCTGAACATTATTAAAATACCGCGGTTTAGCTTATGCCTGGGGCGCAAGCTGCTTGGCGAGTACAATAGCGCAAACATCTATCAGCAAATGCGCGTATATTTATTTTTCGCCCTGCACAAGGCAATATATATCGCCGGAAACATTGCGGAGTATATAAGTATAAAAAGAAAAAAAACAAATAAATCTCCGGCATTACCGCAACAATTGATATTGGATATTACGCACGCCTGCAATCTTTCCTGCCGCATTTGCGATATCTGGCAAAGCGCGCGGCACGAGCCGGACATTGCCTTAGATACCGTAAAAAAGACACTTTCGGCGGCAAAAAGGCTGGGGATTAGGGAAGTCGCTTTGTCCGGCGGTGAACCGCTTTTAAGAGAAGATATCTTGGGCATTTTTCAGCACGCGCAGAATATCGGCATGAAAGATTTAGGCATTTTAACCAACGGCGTGCTTGTCGGGCCGAAGCTGGAGGTGATACGGCCGTACCTATTGGATAACACCATATCTTTAGTTTTTTCTTTCGACTCGCTCAAGCCGGAAGTGCATAATTATAACCGGCGCAGTGACACTTGTTGGCAGGCGGCCGTTGCGGGTTTAGAGCAGTTGGCGCATTTAAAAACGCGCAATCCCCAGGTTAATTTTAACATGATTACGATTGTTCTTGACGCTAACCTTGAAGAACTGCTGGATATCGCGTTGGTTGCTAAAAAACTGGGCGTGAACTCCATCCAGTTTCAGCCATTGCTTGCGAATAACTTGGATATGGCCGAACGCAAACATTGTTCCGGCTGGATTACTAAAAGCCGCTTACCGGTACTGGATACAGCCCTTGCGCGCCTGATGGAGTTTAAAGATAACAACCCGGCGTTTATAAAAAATTCAAAAACAAATCTTGCGCTTATCAAACGGTATTATAGAAATGCGCTCGGCGCAGCGGATGTGCGTTGCCGCTCTGCGGCCGAGACGGTACTCGTTTCCAACCAGGGCCAGTGCACGACCTGTTTTATTGCCTACGGGGACGTGAAAGCAAAAGCGCTGGAGGAAATTTTACAAAGCCCGGCCAGACAAAAAGCGCATCGCCGCGCAACTCGCTGCCGCCGGCCATGTCTTTTGCCTTGCTTTTGCGATGACGGCTAAGGCAAGACTGAACTGCTAACAAACAGTATGGGTATTGTTTATGGATAATAAAGCTAAAATCAGACAAAACGTACTTTATTTTTTCTCAAAAAAGATAAACCATCCGCTTTGTCCGCCGCGCAACATTACCTTGACGCTCAATTATCTGTGCAACCAGAATTGCGTCATGTGCGACATAAAAAGGCAAAAATTCGATAAACAATTCGAGATCACCCCGCAAGAAATAAAAAACATTATTGATGAAATGGTCCAGATGAATATCGAGGAGCTCGTACTTACGGGTGGTGAGCCGTTTCTTTATCCCGGCATATTTGAAGTTATCGAGTATGCTAAAGCGAAACAGCGCAAAGTGGTGATGATTACTAACGGATTTTACGATGAACCCCTGGCCCGAAAGATCATGGACAGCCCGGTTGACCACTTACAAGTATCGCTCGACGGTTCAAACGCCTCGATTTACGAAAGCGTACGGCAGACCCCGGGAAGTTTCGATATTGTAACCGGCAACATAAAAAGGTTTGTTGCCGCCGGCAAATCCGTAGGTGCGACCGCAACCATTGTCCGGCAGAATTATCAGGATTTGTTGAATATTGCGCATCTCGCTAAACGGTTGGGTTGCACGCGGTTGGCGCTGCGGCCGGCCCATGTCAGCAATGCCGATCCGCAGAATCACGAGCTTCGGGATTGCAGCTTTTGGATTCCCAAAGAAGAGCTGGAAATTTTGGCCAACGCGTGCCAAAAGCTGGAAGCGTTTAATAAAAAAACTAATTTTCTGGATTTTTGCCCGGGGGTAAGCTTTTTACCGCAGTATTTTCAAAAAGGGCACATGAACTCGGCCGGCAGTTGTTTTATCGGTTTTACCCGGCTGATCATTTCCTACGACGAAAAGCAAAGTTACGGGGTCTGGATGTGCCACGATATGATTGGCGATATCCGACGGGACAAGTTAAAACAGATTTGGCGCGGCCGCAAAGCCCGGCAGGTGCGCAAGCAAGTCAAGAGATGCCGGCAGAGCTGTTTGTTTCCGGAAATTCACGAACCGCACTTAAGAAACCTTGTGGCTATATTTAAAAATAGCGATGATTAAAACGATTGAGGCAAACATGAAAGCGAAGTTTATAAGGTATCTGATAAATTCTAAATATTCCGTTTCCCGGGCGTTGAACTTTCCGGTAGTTACGCCTGCGTTTATCCAGATAAATGTAACCAGCCGGTGTAACCTCAAATGCCGCATCTGTACGACGTATCAATTCCCCTCATCGGCGCAGAGCGAGCTGTCTACCGGCGAAATCCGGAATATAATTTTGCAGGCAAAGCAAATGCGCATAAACAAAATAGTTTTTTCCGGCGGAGAGCCCCTGTTGCGGGAAGATATTTTTAAGCTGTTCACATTTGCCAAGAACGATGCGCAAATGGAGCTTATTCTTACCACCAATGCTACGCTTATCGATAAAGCGGTCACGAGAAAGATTCTGGATGCCGGGGTTAACACCGTGCAAATATCTTTAGACGGCGCGGACGCTAAAACGCACGATCATATCCGCGGTTCGGGCGCGTTCGCAAAAACGCAAGAAGCCATCAACGCGCTCAATACCTTCCGCAGCGAAGGGCTGGCCATTGGCCTGTCCTATACCGTGAACAGCTATAACTATCACCAGATGCACGCGCTGCTTGAGCTCGGCCAGAATCTCGGGGTCGATCACGTGCTATTTATCCCGTTCATCGAAGACAATACGTACGCGCATAGCAACCATTCTCTAAGCAGCTTTTTATTAAATCGCGAAAAGATAGATGATTTCCGAGGGGTTATCCGCAAGATAGTGGATTTTAAAAACAGGCACGCAAAGCCGGCGATTATAAACGCGCACAACCTCTATTTATATGAAAAGTATTTTAATGGCACGCTCAAGAATAGGCACTGGCAGTGCTTTGCCGGATTTCATTGGATTCAGATAAATCCGAACGGCGATTTAACGATGTGCGGGTTTCATTACGGTAATATCCGGGAAAACCGGCTCAAGGATATCTGGTATTCGGCCGAGGCATTCCGGGCGCGGGGCAGGATTAAGCAATGCCAAAAACTTTGCCTGCAGCCGTGTATGTCCAAACCGTAACAAAAGGTATGTATGGGATGAAAATTTTATTAGTGCAGTGCCCGGTATATGATGTGGAAATGCCGCCTTTGGGGCTGGCGTCTTTGGCCGCGGCTTTGAAAAAAGCGGGATTTTTCGTACAGGTTATGGATATCAACGTTGACTTTTTTCATAGCCGGCCGGATTATAAAAAATTCTGGAATCCGGAAAGCTATGATTTGTGCCTGCCGGGTAATTTTTTTCTAAAGGGGGACGATTTGGAGGAAATCACCGAGATATATTTAAAAAAAATATTAGAAACACAAGCAGACATCATCGGTTTTTCCGTGCAGACCACCTCCAGCGCCTTTAGCATAAACCTCGCCGCCAGGATTAAACAAGCTGAGCCGGCCAAGATTATAATTTTCGGCGGGCCGGAGTGTTTGCGTGAGGAGCAGCCGGGATTTTTTCTGCTTGAACCGGGCCGGGGCGATTATCTGGTGCTGGGAGAGGCCGAAGAAGCCTTGGTGAAACTAGCGCAACAAATAAGTAGAAAAGAATCAGCCCAAGACTGTAACGGGCTCGTGATCCGAAGAGGGCAGGAGCTGATTACAACCGGTAACGCGAACATAATCGAGGATTTAGATTATATTCCTAATCCTGATTTTTCGCTTTTTTCGCTGGATAAGTATCTGCATAGAAACGCGCTGCCAGTATTGATGAGCCGGGGCTGTATTAACCGCTGCGCTTTTTGCGTGGACACCTGGTATCAGGCGCGGTACCGCCGGCGCAGCTGCGGAAGAGTCGTAGAAGAAATCAGTGATTTACATAAAAATTTTTTATTGCGGCGCCTGAAATTCAATGACCTGCTGATAAACGGCGACCATAAGTTTTTGGAAGATTTTTGCGACACATTACGCCGCGCCGGATTGAAAGATTTATACTGGAGCGCAAACATGACCATACACTCCGCGCTTAATGAGGATATTTTGAAGAAGATGTACGCCTGTGGCTGCCGGCTTTTAGCGTTTGGCGTCGAGTCCGCCTCGAATGGGGTATTAAAAGCTATGGGTAAGGGGTATACAAAGGATGAAATCTTAAGAAATCTGAAGCTTACGAGCCGGGCCGGAATATACACTTCTACCAATTGGATTGTCGGCTTTCCCGGAGAGACGCGCGAAGACTTAATGGAAACAATAGAGTTTATTGCCGAGCACAAAGACGTTATTTACGCAGCTTCCGCGGCAAACACGCTGGAAATTGTACGCGGTTCTATTTTGTCTCGCAATTTCCAGCAGCGGGGCATTACGCTTACGCGTGAGGGCAACTGGAGCTGCGTAGATAATACGCAACAGGAACGGGCACACCGGCAGGGGGCATTCAACGAATTTTTAGCGGTCCTAGGCATTTTAAACCGCACGCATAACACGGACCGGATGTATGAAAAAAGCAAAGTGGGGCATTTTAAAACAAAACAAGCCGTTAAAAACTTTAAAGACAGGCTGTATGGTTTTAGGGAGGCAGAAAAACTAAGATGTTGAAAGTGGCGATGATCATGATGCCGGCCTGGAATATTGAAGAGCCGCCGATCGCAACGGCGTATCTCGGCAATTTTTTAAAAACAAAAAACTGCGCCGTGGATATTTTTGATTGCAACATTGATCTTTATAAAAATTCCCCCGCCCATAAACGTTATCTGTTTGAAGGTAACCGTTTTCAGAGCTGGCATCCGCAAGACAAATTTGAGAGTATTATAAAGAAAGAATTGAATACTGACTTTTTTCTAAAAAAATGGACGGATAGGATTATCGCTTCCGAAAGCGCTGTGCTTTGCTTTTCCACCTACTACTCTAATTATATCTTGAGCATGCTGCTTGCCGAGGCCCTGAAAGAGAAAGACCCCGGCCGGGTTATAATTTTCGGCGGGCCACAGGCTTCGCGGCATGAGAAAGCGCAGGAGTTTATCGCCAAAGATTATATTGACCTCGTCGTCTGCGGCGAAGGGGAAATGACGCTTGTGGCAATAATTGAGGCTTTAAACGGAGAAAGGAATTTTAAAGATATAAAGGGGATTATTTATAAAATAAACGGAGAGATTTTTGATAATGGGACCCCGGACATTGAAG
>JAHJAO010000091.1 GCA_018813905.1 Candidatus Omnitrophota bacterium | reverse complement strand
GCGGAGTGGGAAAAACCACAAGTGCAATAAACATAAGTAGTTACATTGCAAACGCCGGACTTGAAACATTACTTGTAGACCTAGATCCGCAGGCCAATGCTACCAGCGGCCTGGGCCTGGATAAGCGGTCCGGGAACAACAGCGTTTATGAGTTGCTGGTAAATAAAGCTGCCGCAGAAAATGTGATTGTTCCTACAGGGATAGAGAAGCTATCGATCATTCCTTCCAGCGTAGCGCTTACCGGCGCAGAGATCGAATTTGTCGACTTGCCGGAACGCGAATTTAGATTGAAGCAGGTGTTGGAACACGTCCGCAGCAGATACGATTTTATATTTATTGATTGCCCGCCGTCTCTGGGCCTTTTAACGCTCAACTGTCTGGTGGCCGTGGATAGTCTGATAATCCCGCTACAGTGCGAGTATTACGCCTTGGAAGGGTTAAGCCAGCTTATGGACACCATCAATTTGGTTAAAAAAAGGTTAAATCCCCGGCTGGAAGTTGAGGGAGTAATTTTAACGATGGCGGATTTTAGAACCCGGCTTACCGAAGAGGTTATTAAAGAGGTGCGGGCATTTTTTAAAGAGAAGGTTTTTAGCGCTATTGTCCCGCGCAACATTCGCCTTAGCGAAGCGCCGGGATTTGGCAAGCCGATAGTTATGTATGACCGATTTTCTATCGGAGCAATCAAATACGAAGTGCTTGCGCAGGAACTATTAGCCCGGCAAGGGGTGGTTATCTCCGCTCAGTGTGATGCGCCCAAGGAGCAGAGCGGCCAACCCGGGAAATCACAAGATATCCCGCCGGATACGCACGCCCATAAAGAGGAAGCACTTAAGGAAAGCGCGCAGCCGTAATAAAAAATGAAAACTAAGACATAAGACATAAGGAAACATTAGCAATAGGCTATAAGCCAGAAGCCAATAAGGAGGAGAGGTAGCGATGGAGCGTAAAGTTTTGGGTAAAGGATTAGAGGCATTAATAAACCCGGCTGTTTTGGAAAAAGAAGAAAAAGTTATAATGCTCGACCCCGCGCAAATCCGGCCTAATCGCTATCAACCGCGCCAGGATTTTGATGGAGAAAAATTGCAGGAACTAGTTGCTTCGATAAGCGAAAAGGGAATAGTGCAGCCGATTATTGTCCGGCACAATCCCGGCGGAGAATATGAATTGATCGCCGGCGAGCGGCGATTACGCGCCGTAAAAGAATTGGGGCATAAAGAGGTCCCGGCGGTAGTAAAAAAAGTGAATGATCAGGAACTGTTGGAATTTTCTATCATCGAAAATATCCAACGGCAGGATTTAAACTCGCTGGAAGAAGCCAAGGCCTATGAAACATTAATTAACGACTTTGGTTTTTCGCAGGAACAGGTGGCCAAGACCGTGGGTAAAAACCGCAGCACCGTTACCAACACTCTGCGCCTGTTATCGCTGCCGCGCGCGATAAAGGAAGCCTTATCTCGGGGGATGATTAGTTTTGGTCATGCCAAGGCGATTTTGAGTTTGGAGGATGCGGATAAGCAGGCGCGTCTTTGTGAACGCATCATGCGCGAAGGATTGTCGGTGAGAGAAGCGGAAAATTTAGCCGGTGCAAACAAAAAAGAACCAAAAACAAAAACGGTAAAAACCGGCAAAGACCCCCACGTGCGCGAAGTGGAAGAAGAACTGCAGCAGATTTTTGCCACCAAAGTAAATGTTGTGCACGGCAAAAAAAGAGGAAAAATCCAGATAGAATATTACTCGCTGGACGACTTAGAGAGACTATTAGCGATAATAAGAAAACAAAACCAAGCGTGACCCCGCACGGCGCGCGGTCATTAAGGAGGAAAATAAATGCCGCAACAGCAGACCTTGATAGTAATAAAACCCGACGGGCTGGTAAAATCATTGACCGGCAATATTCTTACCCGGCTTTCTGAAACAAAGCTCGAAATTATTGCCGCCAAAATGGTGCGCGTATCGGAAGAATTAGCGCGGGAGCACTATCAGCACATGAAAGACAAGCCTTTTTTTGACGAGCTGGTTAGTTATCTCCAGGGCAAACTCCACAACCGGCGCAAGGTATTGGCCATGGTCTACTGGGGCGACGAAGCGATTGAGAAGGTGAGAAACTTGGCGGGCGCGACTAACCCGGAAAAAGCAGATCCTACTTCCATCCGCGGGTCCTATGGCCGGATCACGTCCAAGGGAGTTTATGAAAATGTTATTCATACATCATCCAACCCGGAGGAAGCGGAGCGGGAAATCAAATTGTGGTTTGAGCCGGACGAAATAATTCAGGATGTGTACCCGACCAAAACGGCCGTCTTGGATAAAGTAAAAAAACGCGCTTGGGCGCAGATATGAGCGCCCTAGTTTGCTTATAAAAGGAACCAGGCATGCATAAAACCCGGGTTGATAAACGCGGCTTTTCCCTGATGGAGCTGCTAATTACGGGTGTAATTGTTGTTGTCTTGGCAAGCCTTGCCATTCCTGGATATTTGCGCGTGCGGTTTAATATGAGTGCGGAGAAAGCCAAATTCAACCTGAGCCAGATTTATAACGCCCAGAGAGCATACTGGATGGACCATTGGGATGCGACAGATATAGCAGTTGTTTGCTCTTACGTACGTCCAGGCGAAGAGGATGAATTAACAAAATACATAGATTGTATGATCGGGGATGATGACGGCACCTGGTATTACCAGTTGACAGCCGCAGACGGCAAAGGCACGGCCGCGACATTTTCTGCTGAGGCCTATCGTGTGGGCACCCCGAACATAAAACTAATTATTGATCAAACCGGCAAGATCGAACTGCAAGACTGGCCTTATTAATCCAGCCCCCAACAACTGAGTTTTAAAACCCGTAACAAAAATAGCTTTATTTTTACTGCCCACCTGCTCTACAACCCGGCCGCAGGGATCGATAAAACAGGATATTCCGGTATTGGCGCAGCGGATAAACCAGCATCGGTTTTCTACGGCCCGGAATACGCTCATGGCTAAATGCTGCTGGGGTTCGGCGCTCTTTTTGAACCACGCTTCATTGCTGATAATTACGAGAAAATCCGCGCCGGCGTTTTTAAACCGGCGCACAAGATGCGGAAAAATATCCTCAAAACAGATCAGCACGGCAAAGCGCACAGGGCGGCCGGTGCGGTCGGGCACGGTAAAAAGCTTAATCCGCTTGCCCGCAGAAAAATCCGCTACCCGCGTTTCTAAAAAGCCGAGCAAGTTTTTAAAAGGAATATATTCGCCGAACGGAACCAGATGGATTTTATCATGCACACAAATAATCTCTCCCCTTGGATCAAACAGAAAAGCGGAATTGTAGTAGCGTTTTTTAATCAGATCTTCGCGCGGGCTGCCGATAAGCAAAAATGTGTTTATGTCCCTGACCAAACTTAAAACGCTTTTCAAAAGCAAGGGCTCATCTAAAACATATCCCGGCACAGAGGTCTCCGGCCATAAGATAAGGCCGGGGTTATCTTGCGCGGCTTTTTGGGTGAGTGCCCGGAATGTCGCCAGGATAAGCTTGCGATAAGCCGGATCCCATTTTTGCTCCTGCGGAATATTGCCCTGGATAACGCTTACGTTAATGTCCGGCGCGAAATAGTCGCGCCGTAAACACACATAGCCGTAAACATGCATGGCCAACAACAGTACACAAGCACCAAATGCCCCGGCAATTTTCCCGAGGGAATTTTTGCGTCCGGCCGCCCAATGATGTATAACCACGTTTACCAGAACAATAACAAATCCTACGCCCCAAACCCCGACAAGGGCCGCGCTTTGAATCAAAAGTAAATTTTTAAATTGCGTATATCCGAGCAATCCCCAGCCGAAACCGGTTAAAAGTGAACTTCTTAAAAATTCGAGCAAAATCCAAGCAGACGGAACCCAAACCAGGTTCAACAGGCAAGAACGCGGCGCCTTCAACAGCCCAAATACAAAAAAATACAGACTTAGATATAAACAGAGGATAATCAGGCCGGTGACGCTTACGTGAGCAAGCCAATAAAGGGTTACCAGAAAAAAGATAAAACCGCAGAACATCGAAAGCCACCCGCGCATTAAGGCCGGCTTATTATCCAGCGCGATAAACAGGGGGACCAGCGCTATCCAGGCCAGCATGCCGCAATCTATGCGCGTGCTGGAAAACGATACCCCCAGAAGCAGGCCGGAGATGGCGCAATACGCAAAATCTTTTTTTGATAGCAAAACAGGCTGTTTCATTTACCGCAACATTTTTTATATTTTTTCCCGCTACCGCACGGACAAGGGTCATTGCGGCCGACCTTGTCTTCCTTGCGCGCATAAGGCGTACCCCGGCCCTGAACGGTTTGGGCCTCAGATGCGTAAGCGTCCGCCGCAGCTTCCGGAGCGCGAGCGGCGAAGGTGTTAGCCTGCGGATGAGAGTAGGAAACCGGGATGCTGTCTAAAATGCCTCCGGCAGCGGCCTCTTCCTGATCAAAAGTTTTTACTTTAAAGAGAAATTCAAGCGTTTCCTCGCGGGTGCGAAACAGCATGTCCGCAAATAAAAGATAGGCCTCATGCTGATATTCGACCAGAGGGTCTTTTTGTCCAAAAGCGCGCAGGCCGATACCCTCCCGCAGCATATCCATGGCGTGCAAATGGTCTTTCCACTGATTATCCAGAATGTGCAGGCAGATGTAACGGGTAAATTCATGGCGCATATCTTGAGGCATGGAGCCGGATTTTTCTTCATGCGCTTTAGTAAGCGCGCGCCGTGTTTGAGGCGCGATGTCTTCGTTATCGTGAATTTGAAAAGGAATACCGAATTTGGAACGTACCCGGTCTTGAAGCCCGGCCGTATCCCAGTCCGCCGGATGGACTTTGGGCGGCAGAAACTGGTTGGTTAGTTCTTCGACGGTTTCTTCGATCAGGTCAAGGATATAATTATTGGCTTGTTCCTGGCCGAGGATAATACCCCGCTGTTCGTAGATTATTTCCCGCTGCTTACTCAAAACATCACCGAATTGCAACAGCTGTTTCCGGATCTCGAAATTATGCGTTTCCACTCTTTTCTGGGCCACTTCAATAGAGCGGCTGATCATCGCGTGTTCTATCGGTAAATCTTCTTCCCAGCGCATAAAATTCATAACCTTTGCGATTCTGTCGGAAGCGAAGATGCGCATCAGATCGTCTTCCAGCGACAGAAAAAAACGGCTGGAGCCGGGATCTCCTTGGCGCCCGGCGCGGCCGCGCAGCTGGTTATCTATGCGGCGCGCTTCGTGGCGTTCGGTGCCGATAATATGCAAGCCGCCCCGGCGCACGACTTCTTCGTGTTCCCGGGCGCATTCCTCTTTGACGCTGTGCAAGGCTTTTTCTTTTTGCTCTAAAGTTGCCATTTGCGGGTCAATGCCTTTTTTGCGCAACAGCTCTCCCGCGAAAAACTCGGCGTTGCCGCCCAAGAGAATATCGGTGCCGCGGCCGGCCATGTTTGTGGCAATCGTGACATTATTCAGGCGGCCGGCCTGCGCGATAATCGGCGCTTCCTGCTCGTGATACTTGGCGTTGAGCACATTGTGGGGAACACCTTTTTGTTTTAGCAACCGGCTTAAAAGCTCTGACGTCTCGATGGAAATCGTGCCGACTAAAACCGGCCTTTTTTGTTCGTATGCCTCAATAATTTCGTTGATGACGGCTTTGAATTTTTCGCCCTTGGTTTTGTAAATAACGTCCGGATGATTTACGCGGATAAGCGTGCGGTTTGTCGGGATTACCGCTACGTCCAGTTTATAGATGTGCCGGAATTCCGCCTCTTCCGTCGCTGCGGTTCCGGTCATCCCGGCCAGTTTCTTATACATCCGAAAGTAATTTTGAAAAGTGATCGTCGCCAAGGTCTGGTTTTCCCGCTGGATTTTTAACCCCTCTTTGGCTTCAATCGCCTGGTGCAGCCCATCGCTCCAGCGCCTTCCCGGCATGAGGCGGCCGGTAAACTCATCAACGATAATTACCTGCCCTTCTTGGACCACGTAGTGGACATCGCGTTTAAACAGGGCGGAATGCGCTTTTAACGCCTGGTCGACATGATGCTTTAATTCCATAGTTTCTAAGCTGCTCAAATTCGGCACGCCCAGCATTTGAGATGTTTTGGCCTCGCCGGCTTCGGTAAGATACACGGCATTGGATTTTTCGTCGACAATATAATCACCGGACTCTTCCTTTGTCTGCTCGTTTTTTTCTCCCCGCTCAAGGCGCGGTATAAGCGCATCGATTTTATAATATTTGTCGGTTGATTCCTCCGCGGGTCCGGAGATGATCAGCGGCGTGCGGGCCTCGTCAATGAGGATGCTGTCTACCTCGTCCACAATGGCATAATTTAACTGCCGCTGCACCATGTCCTCTTGGCGCATGACCATGTTGCTGCGCAGATAGTCGAAGCCGAACTCGTTGTTTGTCCCGTAGGTTATATCGCACAAATAGGCCTCATTGCGCGTTATTGGCTTGAGATGGCTCATGCGTTCGTCCCGGCTGGAATCGTCGCTGTAAGCCGGTTCATAAAGGAGGGAAAACTCGTTTCCGATAGACGCGCAGGAAAGTCCAAGCAGATGATACACCGGCCCCATCCAGCCGCAATCGCGCCGCGCCAGATAATCGTTGACGGTTACCAGGTGCACCCCTTCTCCGGTTAAGGCGTTTAGATAGATGGCGAGGGTGGCGGCCAGAGTTTTTCCTTCTCCGGTAGCCATTTCGGCGATTTTTCCTTCGTGCAGTACGATGCCGCCGATAAGCTGGACGTCGAAATGACGCATATTAACGGTTCTGCGGGCGGCTTCCCGGCATACCGCAAAGGCCTCAGGCAGAATAATGTCCAAAGCTTGTTTTTTTAAAGCCGCGATTTCTTTTTCCGAGGCCTCATCCGGCGCGTGCTGCGCAAGATATTCTTTTATGCGCGTACGGAACTCGGCGGTTTTCTGGCTTAGTTCGGTATCGGTCAGGCGCGCGAGGGCCGGTTCAAAGCTGTTAATTCTGTCCACAAACGGAGAAAGACGTTTTAGCTCTTTTTCGTTGTGGTCGCCAAAAATTTTGCTTTTAATGAAGTTAAACATTACGGTTTATGCCTCAACAAGGATATTATTATAAGGTATTGATGAAAAAACGGCAAGGCTATTTGTAGTTACAAAAACGGCATGGAAAAAGTAGCATGCCAGCAAATAAAAAGCACTATTTAGCATTACTCCCAATTGTCGCGTCCAGTCCAACTGTCATTTTTATCGAGCGTAATCGTTTGACTGCTATGTGCGCCGCTGCCTTCGCGGGTAGCGGTTAGCGAAAAGGTAGATGTCCCCGTGGCGACATCATAGGACCAATCGTTGGATGAATTTAACTCAGATGAGGCAGCATTTACTACACTATCTAAAGCCGCCCAGTCTTCGGTAAACTCTCCAGTGTCTATAAAATAGGCCAATTCTGCCTGCCGGAGGGTTTTTAGGTTATGGATTGCTTGCGAATATTTTGAGCGTTCCACCGCGCGATTGTATGTCGGCACCGCGATTGTAACTAAAATTCCAAGGATAATGCAGGTAATCAGAAGCTCGATTAGAGTAAAAGCACCATTTCTCATAACCCCAATTTTGTAAAGATATAGATTAAAGACAGCAGCGAGTTTATGTTTGGATAAAGTATACCGTTATTTAAAAATAAATGCAACTTAAAAGTTTATTGAAACATACGCTTTGGTTTGTGACGAAAGCCCGATGCTTCTGTTAAGCTGCCGCGGCGCCTTCGCCAGGTTGCCGGCCGGCGTTGTCCAATAAGGCGATAGCTATCCACCATAGCAGGGATACTTCGGGCAGAAAAAAAGTAAAATCCGTGATATTGTGAAGCAAAAACGCGAGATTAGCGACGTAGAACGCATTAAACATTTTATCTGAACATCCCCCCGGCGGCAAACAGCGCTTTAAGGTGGCTGCGGCAATTCCTAAAAAAGCAGTCAGACCAAAAATGCCCGTTTCCGCCCAGAGCTGGAGATAAGAATTATGGCTAAACCGGCTTCCCACGAAAGGCATGTTGCCGGGGCCGATGCCGAATAAAGGGAATTGCTTTATAACCAGCCAAGTGTTGTGCCAGTAAAGCCGTCTTTGCCCCAGAGAAAAAATCGGGTTTTGCCAATAGCCGACATTATGCGAACGGACAATAAGGATTACAGCTAAAATGACCATAAATAAGAAAGGAACCATGCTCCGTTGGTTTTTTATTCTTGATGTTTGAAGGCCGGAGAATATCAGGAAGGCCCCGGCTAAACTTACAACCGGAGAAATGGCCTTTGTCAGTATGAGCGCAGAAAAAATTAAAATTACCGGTATAAGCAAAAGAGAATTTGTTATCGGGCGTTTAATAAAAGGGGTATTCCTATTTTTATAGTTGGTCAGTGAATAGGCAATGCTTATCGGCAGGGCCATAATCAAGTATCCCCCCAGTACCGCCGGCAGGATAAACGGGATGAAGGCGCGTCCGCGCGATAAAAATTCTGTCGCAAAGTTATAATAAATGCCGTTCGCGTTCAAGAACCGAACCAGCGCGGGCGCTCCGTAAAACAGCCATAAGATTGCCTGTAGGCTGACAAGCCCGGCGGTTAAGACTAAGGATAACATAAGAATACGCTTTAGTCTCGGCGTAAAGTTTGCAACCGCAAAAAACACTAGGATGCTGTAAATATATTTATGCAATTGCATGAGGCTGCGCTGGATATTTAAAGAGTGAACGGTAGCAATTAAAATGGCGGCAAGAAAGGCCAGGATGAAAAACCAAAGGGGCCTGCCGTGCAGTTTCAAAGACCGGCGGTTATTCAGCAGCCAGCCGGCGGAGAGGATGATCAAG
>JAHJAO010000090.1 GCA_018813905.1 Candidatus Omnitrophota bacterium | reverse complement strand
AGGACGATCCCGCTTTTATGGAAATATTAAGTGACCCGGAAATAATGCAGGCCGTGGAAACGAACGATATTAAAACGCTCATGTCCAACCCGAAATTCATGGAATTGTTGGATAGTGATGACGTGGTGCAAATCAGTATCGAGCTCGAAGGGAACTAAGACAAGATTATGAGCATCGTGGTTATGGGCACCGTGGCCCTGGACACATTAAAAACACCCCACGGAGAAAAAAAAGATCTTTTGGGCGGCTCGGCCGCGCATTTCGCGATGTCAGCGCGCCATTTTGCACCGGTCAATCTCGCGGCCGTTGTCGGAGAGGACTTTCCGAAAAAGCATATCACCCTCCTCAAAAATAAAAAAATCAATACCAACTCTCTCACCATTGAAAAAGGCTGTACGTTCCGCTGGAAGGGCGAATATAAAGACGGGGATTTGAATAACGCTTGCACGCTCCATACCGAGCTGGGAGTGATCATCACCTGCATACCCCGCGTAAACCCAAAGCAGAAAAATATCAAAAACGTCTTCCTCGCCAACTACGATCCCGATATCCAGTACGAATTCTTACAGCAAATGCATAAGCCAACATTCGTGGGTATGGATACCATGAACCTGTGGATTCACACAAAGAAACAATCCGTCGTGCGGCTCATGAAAAAAGTGGACATCCTCATCTTAAACGATACCGAAGCGCGCGACCTTACTTCCGAAAAAAACCTCATCAAAGCCGCAAAAGCCATCCTCTCCCATGGCCCGAAAATGGTCATTATCAAAAAGGGAGAGCACGGCGGCATATTCTACTCCAAAAACCATCTCTTCGCCTTGCCCGCATACCCGCTCGAAGAAGTAATCGACCCCACCGGCGCGGGAGATACGTTTGCCGGCGGAGTCATGGGGTACCTCACAAAAGCCAAAAAAATCAATTCCAAGACGCTCATCAAGGCATTATCCTACGCGACAATCCTCTCCTCATTCAATGTGGAAGGGTTTGGGATGGAGAAGACGGCGGGTTTGAGTTTGGGGAAAGTCGAGGAACGGATGAAAGTTTTTAGGGAGTTCTTTCGATTCTAAATAATCAGTTGCAGGTTACAAGTTGCAGGTCGCAGGTAACAAATCATACTTAGAAGATTTGCTGCAGATATGGCGTTTATGGATGACTTAAAGGCTAAATTGGAGCATAAATAAGAAGAGGCATCACCGCGGGACAGAACCCTTTGGTTAGCCTCTCATCGTGATTCTGATTTCAATATACGTGATAGGAATTATTTTGTCAAGCGGATTTGTGAGCACATAGTGTTTAAAAGTTAAGGAATAAATATATTCACATAGATTATTAGAGGTAGAAGCTATGTCAAAGCAAAGAGCTATTGTGAAAATTGGAAAGATTGAACAGCGCATCTTATTAATTCGTGATGAAAAAGTAATTATTGATGCTGATCTTGCTGAATTCTACAATATCTCTACTAAGCGTCTAAATGAGCAAGTCAAACGTAATAAAAAACGTTTCCCTCGAGATTTTATGTTTTAATTGATTGAGCAGGAAAAAACTGAGGTGGTCGCAATTTGCGACCACCTATCCAAGCTGAAGTATTCTAAAACATTACCCTATGTTTTTACAGAACATGGAGCAATTATGGCAGCAAGTGTGCTTAATTCGCCGCGTGCGGTGGAAGTAAGTGTTTTTATAGTGAGGGCATTTGTGAAACTCAGGCAAGCAATTGCTTCGCATAAAGAAATAGCAAACAAAATTTCCCAGCTTGAACGCAAGCTGGCGGATCATGATACGCAAATTTTATCATTATTGAAAGCAATAAAACAGTTTATGGCGCCGCAACTTGTGCCGGAAAAAAGGCGTATCGGATTTCATAATAATGACGAATAAAAACATTTTTTGGGTGCAATTATTGGAAAGGGGCGATGCCTGCCCCTAAACGGCGTTGCCGTTTACCCTCTAGAACAAAGCCCCGCACATAAGCATAGCGGTATAAATTCGACCATGTAATTTACCTCATTATTAATTCCGTAAGTTACGGTCTCATTGAAAATTTCAAAGGGGGAATAGTTAAAAATTGCAAAGTTTGTAGTTCTAAAATTTATAGAGGAATATGTCAAAAATTTTAAATTATAATTGTGAGGGTATGTGGATTGCTAATTATAAAAGTTATTATGCGTGGGCTTATTATGAGCTAGAATTATTCGATATTTTCATCAAAAAGCTTATTTTAAAGGAAAAAAATATACGAGCTAAAAATGTAGAGGCAAATCAGGATGATCTTGAATCTTTAGTATTATATGAAACTAAAGATTTGCAAAATGTAGCTTATATGCATGCGATCACATCGTTTTTATATCTATGTATGTCAATCGAGGGATTTTTAAACTTTTACGGCACAAGACGCTTATCCGAAAAATATTATAAAAGAAACATTGAAAAAATGAGAATAACAGAAAAATTATCAAATATTTTCTTATCGTGTTGCTCAGTTGTGATCGATCCAGATGATGTTATGTTAATTAAGCTAAGAAAATTATTTGATGTTCGTAATAGTTTAGTCCATCCGAAGACTAAAGAAATAGCACAGAAAAACATGAATAATTTTATCCAAGCACATCCAGCGAGGTATAAAATAAAAGAATATTTTAAAGATGGAGAATGCATTATAGACATGATTTGTGGGTTTGATCCATCAATAGACAAAGATTTTGAATTCCAAAGATTTAAACCTGCTGGAAAAAAGGAGATAGGCACTTTTTAACGCTATAAAAGAAAAATTGAGTGCTTGGTTTCAAAAAATGGAAGGATAGAAAAGGGGACGGTTCTGTTTTTGGGTGAGCTCGAATGTTCTAAGCAGTTAACGCAACAAAAGTGTTGACAACACAAATGTTGCATTAAAAGGAGAAAAAAAGGGGACAGGGCTGGTTTTTAAACCATATTTTAAACGGAGGAGTTTTATGGAAGAACAAAAGGTTTCGATAGTGGATGATGGGGGCGCTTTTTTGCAAAAGAGAGCGAAACTGCTCAAGGCGTGGAAGATTGCCGCTCCGCTGCTTTTGATACTGCTGATTGCCTTTGGCTGGTACGCCTATATAAAAGTTCCGCTTCTGATCAGCCCGTTTGAAGTTTTGTATCAAATGCAAGCCGGGACTTTGGCGGAAAGCACGCTTGAGCTTATGGCGGTTATCCTGCCGTTGATGTTCATAATGCTTTATTTTCTGCTGATAGTAATGGTTATCTTTATTAAGGAGTCGGTTGATAACGAAAATAAATACCGCGGAATAATCGAACAGCTTAAAAAGAAATAATTAAGACAGGAAAAAGGGGCGGTTTTGATTAAACCTCCGCCGAGCTACTTCTTTGAGGTTGCCTGTGGCGAGATCTCGCCGATGTGGGCTTAAAAAGGCTAACTTGTGTCTGATGACTTTTTTTGGGAACAGCCAGCATGGAAAGGAAATGAAATTTTTAGCAGAAAAATTAAGATCAAATTAATTGTTTTTTTGATTTCTTTAATTTTTGCCTTGGGTCTTGGAGAATTTTTAGCGCAAAAGTTTTTAATGCAATCACATGCGGTAAGAATATCTTTTAAAGGTGATGAACTAGGAAAATATTCCAATTTTATGGGTTCTGACGACAACATATTAGTTTATGAGCCTCGTGATAAACTGAGTTCTCAATGTTTAAAAGATGAACAAAATACTAAGATAGTTGTGTTGGGTGATTCAATAACTTTTTGCCATATTGGAGAAAAGAAAGACTATTATCCTTATAAGCTTGAGAAATTGTTAAATAAAGATAGTAAAGATGCATCAAGGGCTGAGGTTTTAAATGCGGGCGTGCCCGGGTATAATACAAAACAAGAAGTCAGATATTTAGAAAAACGATTGCTCGGCTATCAACCGGATATAGTTATCGTAGGTTATTGCGCAGCAAATGATAGAAATGTTAAAAGAAGAATTGTAAAATATGAAGACGGAATGTATTGTAGTGATTTTGAGGAAAGGTATCCTCAGGTAATTTTTCTGCCCTTTGGGATAGATAAATACCTCATGGAAAAAAGTGCTTTATTTAGACTGGTTAACTTTTTTATTGTTGAAAAGTACTGTATGTTCAAAAAAAGTGAAAACAGGTTAAAAATTAAATATTTTGATTATTCTTATGAAACTCAAAACGCGATTAAGCGTTTTGGAAAATTAGCTAAAAAGAAAGATTTCTTTTTATTGTTTGTTGTTTTCCCTGTATTGATAAATGATGATTCGGCATTATGGGTAGACGAGGCAAGTTCTTGGGCAATAGAAATATTAGAGGAAGAAGGTATTGACTACATCGATCTGAGGCAAAAATTTAAAAAAGTAGGATATGAGAATATTAAAGTAGTACCAGGGGATGTTTGTCATTTAAACATTAAAGGGCAAAATCTGGCGGCTGAACAGATATTTGATTATATAAATAGAACAATAATCAATGGACAGTACTTGAGAGAAAATTGATACTTGTATGCAAAAAGGGCGGTTCTGTTTTTTGACCAAACGCTAAACGCTAAGCCGTAAGTTAACGCAACAAAAGTGTTAACAACACAAATGTTGCGTTAAAAAGGAAACAGGGGCGGTTTTGACTAAACGCTAGATTATGCTCGAAGAAAATCCTGAAAAAATCAATATCGTAGAGGTTGCGCAAATCCCGATCGAACTTAACAAACTGCTTAAGTTCGCGGGCCTGGCGCAAAGCGGCGGCGAGGCAAAATCTTTTGTTAGCCGGGGGCTTGTGCTGGTTAACGGACAGGTGGAAACGAAAAAAAGGAAGAAGATTGTTCCCGGCGATATCGTCGAATTTAACGGCCGGAAGTTTTGCGTTGCCGTAAAAGAAAGTATAAGTTGAAAATTTACGTGATACATAATAATATAAGCACATGGATTATTGTTTAACCGGTAAACATAAAGGAGAAAGATATGTCTAAGCCGCGGGATACGCATAAAGAGACAAAAAAGAAACCCCAGAAAACATTAAAAGAAAAACGGCTGGAGAAAAAAGCCAAACAAGACGGTAAAGCCGCGTTAGGTTTTTAACCGGCGCGCGGAAATCTCAGGCTTTTAAGTTGGTTGGAAAGCACGCTCTCATGGTGTCCGGGGTTTAAAATAATGAGTTAACGCAACAAAAGTGTTAACAACACAAATGTTGCGTTAAATGGTGAGAGTAAAAAAGGAGGGGATTTAAATGGGGCCCATGTTTGGAATCGGCGCTATCTTTTGGCTCATCTTTGTCTTTTTTGTGATTGGTTCTTTTGTCGCGCTGCCTTTTATCTGGTACCATGCCGGGGCCATAAGCCGGAAATTTGATAAAACAAATCAGCTGCTGGCATCGATCATGAAACGCTTGCCGTCCGATGAGCCCACAGAGAAAGAATGAAAAATAGAGAGGATTTATATGCCGATAGAAATTAATTATGAAAAGTGCTGCTGGAAAGACGGTAAATGCACGTCCTGTGAATGCGAGGGCGCTTGTGAGGGATGTGTAGAGGCATGTCCGGTTGGCGCACTGGAACGAAAAATGCTGGTGGAATTTAACGCGGATGCCTGTGTCGATTGCGGCGCGTGCGTGGATGCTTGCAAATATAACGCGATTTCTCTGACCGAATAAAAAAGATAAGCTCCGATGCCTGGTATTGGAGTATGTCAGATAGCTTGACATTTAGTTTCGAACACAATAGAATTAATTAAGGACAGGTTAATTTGCTCAAATAAATTAATATTCCGCCTCATAGGCATGGGAAAATTCTCCCGGGAGATTCTGCGAATTCCCGGGACTGAGACCTCGGAATTTTAAAAAATTCCAGAGGGCCTTGGATAATTTTCCTAATATTCGGCGGAATTCCCGTGGAATCAAGGTTATTCCCGGGACTAAATCCTGGAAATGCTGTGCATTTCACAGGGCAATTCGCCTCGCCAAGTGCGCTTGATAAGTGGACATTGGCGGGCTCATTAAGGAGGTATTAGTATGTCAAAGGCAAGGGCAGGGAAGGAAATACACGTGGTCGCGGATAATAAAATCGGCACCTTATCGGATATCAGCCAGTGGCTGGCGGATAAGGGCATTAATATCAAAGCGGTCTGCGCGTATGTGGATACGGGAAAGGCCCATTTTCTGTTTGTAACTTCGGACAATAGGAAGGCAATGGAAATTTTGCGCGCGAAGAGTTTGGACGTTAACGAAGAGGAAGTAATAGTTTTGGAGATGCAGGATAAAGTTGGAATCCTAAAGGACGCGACCAAAAAACTAAAGAGCGCGGAAGTAGATATAAAATATCTTTACGGCACAACCATAAGCACGGCTAACGCGCCGGCGACGATAGTTCTGGCGGCCGATGATAACGGCAAAGCCATAAATGCTTTGAACGGGTAAGCCCGGTAATCAGCTGTGCGGATGATGCTGTTTTGAATTTATAAATGAGCTTTAAACCAATCAGGGTTATTTTAGAAAAAAAACAATTATTTTTTGTCATACCGCTTTTAGCGCTGGCCGCATTTTCCGCTTACGGGACGACTGCCGCGAACAATTTTGTGCTGGATGATTTTGAGCTTATCGCCAACAATGATTTTGTAAAAGATTTAAGGTTCACTCCGGTCTTTTTTGCCGCCCCGTTTTTAAAACAATATTTTCGCCCCTTAACGTATCTTTCCTTTTCCCTGGATTATCGCCTTTGGCAGCTGAACCCGTTTGGTTTTCATCTTACAAATGTTTTGCTGCATTTTTTTAATTCCATATTATTTTTTGCGCTGTTGCTTTATTTATTCGGGGATTTCGGGTTTTCTTTTGTCTCAAGCCTTTTTTTTGCCGTGCACCCCTTAAATAGCGTTACCGTAAATTACATCTCAGACCGCGGCAACCTCTTGGGCGCTTTTTTTATGCTGGCCGCGCTGATATATTTCTCTTTGGGGTATAAAAAAGGGAAGGATATTTTTTATTTGACGGGGTGCGTTGCGTATTTAGCGGCGTTATTTGCCCGGGAAAACGCGGTGTTGTTTCCTTTATACCTTGGCTGTGTTTTTTTCATCTTGGGGATATTCCGGCCGCTGCGGTTAAAGCCGGTATTGTTTTACATATTGGTGTGCTTTATCAGCTTGTTTTATATTTTTAATATGCCGCTTTTGAGCAATATAGTAAAAGCTCCGATCGCGAATTTTTACAAGGCTGAATATCTGAACGCTTTTTCCTATATGCTGGCAAAATATATAACTCTGGCGGCCTTGCCGCATAATATAAGCTTTTACCGGAGAATCGGAGAGCTCTCTTTTGAGCGGGCGGTATTGATTTATGCGTTATTGGGGCTTGCCGGTGTTTTGATATTTAGATTTAGAAAAGACAGAAGAGTTCTGTTGGGTGCTGCCTGGTTTCTGTGCGGGGCGATCCCGCTTTACAAGCTGATGTTTACGCGGCCGGAAATCGGCTTGTTTATGCAGGACAGCTGGATATATTTTTCTTCTATGGGTTTATTTATGTTCTTATCAATAGCCGTGTTGCCCATAAGAAAAATATGCAAAAAAAGAACGTTTTACCTGGTTGCCGCTATAATTATTATTTTATATCTGCAGATAACTTTAAACTGCAATACCCAATGGCAAAATGAAGAAACATACTGCCGTTACTGGCTGAAAATCATGCCCCGTAATTACTATGCCGCTCTTAAGCTCGCCGAGCATTATCTTGTGAACGCGGAATATAAAAAAGCACTGGCCTTTTATGATCTGGTGAAAAACAACATCGAGCCGAAAAAACTGCCTAATTACGCGCGGGCCTCGATCTTTAATAATCTGGGGTTTATTTACGCCGAAACCGGGGATATTAATAGGTCGGTAAAGTTTTTTCAGGCCGCCGCGGCTATGAACGATGATGCCTTGCGGAAGGCTTTTTCCTATGCGGGCGCAGGACAGGTTTATTACCGGTACGGGCGGAAAACAGAAGCATTATTACGTCTTGAGCAGGCGGCGGAAATTTTCTTTGCCGATATCGAAGCCGGAAAAGCGGCCTATGCCGTTGCCTGGGGGCAGGAGGATTTTAGAGAGTTTTACCGCAGCGGCATAAACGGTTTTTTTGGCGAAGTGCAGCGTTGGCGGGATAAACAGCGAAATAAAAAACGGGCTTTAAGTATATTTTTCAACTTGAAGACAGTGGCGGAAATTTTCTCTAAGGAAGGACGGTTTCAGGATGCCGCTCGTTGTCATGAAAATATGGCCTTGGTCATGGGCGCAGACGTCGAGCAAAAGGGTAAATAAGGCAGAAGAAGGCGTGGTTTTTAAGCTTGACTTCAGCCCGCCTTTGTGATAAATTCAAACAATCTTCGGGAAAGGGTGAAATTCCCTACTGGCAGTGATCCTTTGACGCGCCCTGACGGGCTTGCTCAGGACAAGGTAAGGAGCAAAATGTTGAGGTAAGCCTGCGACTCCCGCTACGCTTATCGCGAGACTATTTTAAAGATAAGCTACGCCGGATTGAGAAGGTGAAATTCCTTCGCCAATAGTAAAGTCTAGATGGGAGAAGATAGAAGATAATTTGCGTTTAGCGCTATTATTCCCGAAGAGATATATCTTCGGGAATTTTTTTATTAAAGGAGTTAAAAAAATGCAGTTTAATAGTACCGCGGAAATAATTAACGACCTGAAAAAAGGGAAGATGGTTGTTATTATTGACGACGCCAAAAGGGAAAATGAGGGAGATTTGGTTATGGCCGCGGCATTTGCCGGCCCGGGCGATATTAACTTCATGGCCAAGCACGGCCGCGGGCTTATCTGCGTAGCTATGGAAAGGCAACGGCTGGATAGGTTGGAACTTTTTTCCATGGTCGGCAACAACGAATCTCCTCTGGCTACTGCTTTCGCGGTGTCGGTTGACGCGAGAAAAGGGGTGACTACGGGAATTTCCGCGTATGACCGGGCAAAAACAATTGAGGTTTTAACCAGTGCCGGTTCGCGGCCTGAAGATTTGGTCAGGCCCGGGCACGTGTTTCCCCTGCGAGCCGCGCAAGGAGGGGTGCTCGTGCGCGCCGGCCATACCGAAGCCGGAGTGGATTTGATGCGTCTGGCTGAGTTGACGCCGGCGGCGGTTATTTGCGAAATTATGAGCGAAGACGGCTCCATGGCCAGGACGGAGGAGCTTGTAAAATTTGCCAAACGCCATAAATTGAAAATAGGCACAATTGCCGATTTAATTCGGTTCCGGCGCCGGTATGAAAAACTGGTGCACCGGATTACTTCTACTAAACTCCCGACCGCTTACGGAAATTTCAAATTGCATGTGTATAGTTCGGACGTGGATGCCCATCCGCATCTGGCTTTGGTGTTGAATAAAATTCAAAACCCGGTACTTGTCCGGGTGCATTCGGAATGCCTGACCGGAGACGTATTTATGTCTCAGAGATGCGATTGCGGAAAGCAATTACACCGGGCACTGGAAATGCTCAAGACGAACGGCTCCGGGGTATTGCTTTATATGCGCCAGGAAGGCCGGGGCGTAGGGCTGATGAATAAGATAAGGGCGTACGCTTTGCAGGATCATGGCTTAGATACGGTGGAAGCCAACGAAAAGCTGGGTTTTGGCGCTGATTTGCGGGATTACGGAATTGGAGCGCAAATTCTCGTGGATTTGGGGGTAGGGAAAATCCGGCTTCTGACCAATAATCCCAGCAAGATTGTCGGCCTTGAAGGGTATGGGCTCAAGATCGCAGAACGGGTGCCGATTGAAATTGAGCCGTCGGATTTTAACTTGAGGTATTTGAAGTCGAAGAAGGAAAAGCTTGGACATTTGTTGTCCATGGTTAAGTAAAAATTATAAGTTATAGGTTATAAATTAAATATAGACCCCGCCAGGGCGGGATAAATTCACGCAGATTACTTATAATGGTTTTTTGTAAATCATAACCCCTCTGCGTAAACGATTGAAAAAACTTATTCAACTTTTTTCAATCACTTGAGGGGTAAATTCGTCCCGCCGGGGCGGGACTCATTTAGGAGGTATATTATGAAAGTAGTGGAAGTGAAGTTGAATGCGGAGGGCAAGAGGTTTGGGATTCTGGTTTCGAGATTTAATTCTTTTATCACCAAACGCCTGTGTGAGGGGGCAGTGGCGGAACTCGAACGCCATGGCGCGGATGAGAAAAAAATTGAGGTATTCTTTGTCCCGGGCGCTTTTGAAATGCCTTGTCTGGCCAATAAACTGGCTAAGTCAAAGAAGTATGATGCTCTTCTTTGCCTGGCAGCGGTTATAAAAGGGGATACGCCGCATTTTGAATACATCGCGTCTGAAGCCGCTAAGGGAATCGCGAATATTTCTCTGGCTACCGGCGTACCCGTTATTTTTGGCGTGATCACCGCGGATAATTTGGAGCAGGCAATCGAACGCGCGGGGACAAAGGACGGGAACAAAGGAGAAGATGCGGCACGTTCAGCGATTGAAATGGCTAATTTAATGGAAAGTACGGATAAATAATAAAAGGGATATATCTCATGAGAAAAAGGACAAAAGCCCGCGAATGCGCTTTGCAGATTCTTTACGGCTTTGATATCCGTAAGACCGATATTCAGGAGACGCTTGCTGATTATTGGAAGGACCGGCTGGAAAAAAAAGAAGTTATGGAATTTGCCAAGGTTTTAGTTGGCGGCGTGCTGGAGAATAAACAGAAGATCGATTCTTTCATTGTTAAATACACCGAGAATTGGCGGATTGAGCGGATGGCCGTGATCGACCGCAACATCATCCGCATGGCGGCCTACGAGCTCTTATTTATGAAGGACATTCCGCCGAAAGTTTCGATAAACGAAGCGGTGGAACTGGCAAAAAAATACGGCGATGAAGAGTCGGGCCGGTTCGTAAACGGAGTTTTGGACAAAATCAATAAAAGCGAATGTAAGGATAAAAATGAAGCCGGACAGTAAAAGATTTGTCGATTTGCACGTGCATACCAATTTTTCCGATAGTTCTCTCGCCCCGCGGGAGGTGGTGGAGATCGCGCAGAATAAAGGTTTATCCGCAGTGGCCATTACCGACCATGATTGCGTGGATGGCATCTTACCGGCACAAGAGGCGGCGCAGGGAATGCCTCTTGAGATAATACCGGGAATTGAGTTAACTTCGGAGAACGAAGAAAGGGAAATTCATATTATCGGCTTATTTATCGACTGGCAACAGGATTGGTTTGGGCAAAAGCTTGAACAGATCCGCCAGTTTCGTACTCTAAGAATGAAGGAAATGATCGGGCGATTGAAAGAGAATGAAGTGGATATCGCCGAAGAAGACGTATTTTCGCTCAGCACAACTTCCGGCTCGGTAGGCCGGTTACACCTGGCGCGGGCATTATTAGCTAAAGGGGCGGTAAATTCTATTAAGCAGGCTTTTGCAATGTACATCGGAGAAAACAGCTGCTGTTATGTAAAAAGGATGCGGATTGCGCCGCAAGAGGCGATCGCGATGATAAAAAAGTTGGGAGGTATACCGATTCTGGCTCATCCGGGCATGCAGAATTGCGATGAGCTGATTGTGCGGCTTTTACCGGATGGATTAATGGGTATTGAGGTTTTTCATATAAACCATACTCCCCGGGAAGTACATTACTATAGTGAGCTGGCAAAAAAATACAATTTATTGGTAAGCGGCGGTTCCGATTGCCACGGCGAAGGCAAAGGCCTTCCTTTTATCGGCAAAGTCCGGGTGCCCTATCATGTCCTTGAATCGTTAAAACAGGCAGCAGCGGCAAAAAATGGCGAAGAGCGACAATAAACTCTTGGATTTGACGATAAAACTTGCCCGCAAAGGCACGGGCAAAACCAGCCCCAATCCTTTAGTCGGAGCGGTAGTGGTAAAGGGCCATACGATTGTCGGGATTGGTTACCACAAAAAATGCGGCGCCGTTCATGCCGAAGTTATGGCCTTAAAAAAAGCGGCCGGTAAAGCAAAAGACGCAACGCTTTACGTAAATCTTGAACCGTGCGGCCATTATGGCCGGACACCCCCTTGCACAAACGCGATAATCGAAGCTGGGATTAAACGTGTAATTGTGGGAATGAAAGATCCTAACCCCATAAATAACGGAAAAGGTATAAGAAAGCTGAGAGCTGCGGGTATTACCGTATCTTTCGCCCCGGAGCAGAAAAGATTTCAAACATTAAATAAGGTTTTCTGTAAATACATTACGAAAAAATTACCGTATGTCATTATAAAAGCGGCTCAAAGCATGGACGGGAAGATCGCCGCGCGCACGGGAAAGTCTCGCTGGATAAGCGGTGAAGATAGCCGTGCCTATGTGCAAAAAATGCGCGCCCGGGTGGATGCGGTAATGATCGGAGTAAATACGCTTTTAAAAGACGACCCTTTGCTTAGCCTGCGCTGCGGCGGTAAAACGGACGCGACTAAGCCGGTAAAAGTGGTTGTGGATACGCATTTGCGGGCTAGGCCGGATTTAAAAATTTTTTCTAAATTAAGCCCCGCGCCGGTGATTATCGCTACCGCAAACGTCGCTTACAATAAAAAAGTAATTGAATTTAAGAAAAAAAAGGTTGAAATCCTGCTTTGCCCCCAAAACCGGCAGGGCAGGATTGATCTAAGATTTTTAATGCACAAACTCGCGCAAAAAGGTATTGCCAGCGTTTTGGTCGAAGGCGGGGGAGAAATTATCGCTTCCTGCTTTGAAGAGAAATTGGCGGATGAAGCGATATTTTTTATCGCCCCAAAGATTATCGGCGGCAGAACCTCTGTTACTTCCGTTGAGGGAGAAGGCATCGCCGATTTAAATAAGGCCATAAGGATAACCGAACGTAAGTATACGAAGTTAAAAGAAGATTTGGTTGTCGAAGGATACGTGCAATACAAAAACTGAGGCAAACCCAACATGTTTACCGGCATTATAGAGGAAATTGGTAGAATAGAAAAAGTGCAGCAGAGCGCAATGACGCGTCTTACCGTCTCTGCGGATGTTATCTTGGCGGATGTTAAAGTCGGCGATAGCATAAACGTAAACGGCGTATGTTTGACTATCGTGAAAAAAGAAGCGGGGAAGCTTACATTTGAGGTGATGGGCCAGACAAAAGATGAAACTACTTTTAAAAGCATAAGTAAAGGCGACAAGGTAAATCTGGAACGGGCCATGACATCCGGGGGGCGTTTCGGAGGTCATATTGTGTCCGGCCATATCGACGGAGTGGGCGAGATAGAAAGAAGAGAGGATAAAAAAGACGAAACCCGGCTTACGATAAAAGCCGATAGGAATATTATTTTGTATCTTGTAAGCAGAGGCTCGGTTGCCGTTGACGGGGTGAGCTTGACCGTAGCTTGTGTGAACCGGGATAGCTTTACCGTATGTCTTATCCCGCATACATTGAAAAATACGGTGCTTGGTTTTAAGAAAAATAAGGACAAAGTTAATTTGGAGGCGGATATATTGAGCAAATATGCAGCCGTTCACCTAAACAAACAACAGGGAACAGATGCCCGGGATTCAAAGATTACGGAAGTGTATTTGAAAAAAATGGGCTTTGGTTGACGAACCGAATAGGGCCGTGTTAATATAACGTTATAGGGACAAAATCTTTGTTATGAAGAGCACTATCGATATGTTAAAAGAGGTCGGCATGAGCGCCGCCGATAAGGCCGGCACGGCTTTATCCGTCTTCTTTGATAACAAAGTTATTTTAAAACCCTCTTTCGTGGAGGTGATATCCATTCAGGATATCCATAATAATTTACATTTAAAGTCGATAAATGTCGGCATTTTGATTTTCGCGCGTTTGGTGGAAGTTTTACAGGGCGAGTTATTCTTTAGCCTGGATGAGAAGTGCGCATACAGATTGATAAATTTATCCAAGATGGCAGAAATCGTTGAGGCCGAAGAAAAATTCGGCGAAATTACGGAAATGGGCATGTCGGTTTTGAAAGAAGCCGGGAATATTGTTATTGGCTCATATCTAATCGCGTTAGGTGAAATTATTAAAAAAGCGATTCCCCAGCCGGTTCCGATGCTGCTGGGCGGGCCTTTTGAAGAAATTTTTTCCAAATTAGTGTATTATCCGTATATCCCGGTTAAGCATATTCAAAGATATCTTATTCAGACAGAGTTTGATATACCTAAGATCGCGGTAACGGGTACGATCTCTCTGTCTTTGCATTTTGACTCGGTTGAAGACATGAAAAGGCATCTGCAAAAAAATTAAACGGATTTTATCTCAGAACGCGGCTCACATTTAACTTGGCTTTTTTCCGGATATTTGGTATATTAATTAACCTATCTCGGGGCGTGGCTCAGTCCGCCTGCGCTATGAGAAGGCATGGTCAAAGTAGTAAGCTACGGCGGATTCAATTCGCAGACATCCTGCGGATTGCAATTTATACTCTCTTGTGGTCGTATAAATTGACTGCTCATTTAACTTGGCTTTGTTGGCATAGTTTGTATATTAATTAGTTTATGCCGGGGCGTGGCTCAGCTTGGCTAGAGCGCTTCGTTCGGGACGAAGAGGCCGCAGGTTCAAATCCCGCCGCCCCGACCAAAAATAACAGACCGCCAGATTTATCTGGCGGTTTTTACTTTTATAGGTTGCGACGATGGCGGATTTAACCCAAGGCCTCAAAAGGAGGTTTTAGGAGGGAAGATTGTTCTCTCCTATCGGCGTAATTAACTTTTCTGCGGAAGGAAAGGGAACAGTCCCGAGTGAAGTCGAGGGACGATAGGGGAAAACCATAAGGGTTTTTCCTTATGGAGCAATCAATTTTTATGGATTGTGACGAGGCCGCAGGTTCAAAAATCTGTACCCCCTAAAAAGGTGTGGACTTCGTCCACGGGCAAATCCCGCCGCCCCGACCAAAAAATCAAAGGCTTTCCAGAAATGGGAAGCCTTTTTTATTGTTTGGTGTGAAGCGGGATTTAAGGTTTTTGTAAGATTAATTTCTAACGAAGTGTGATATTTTTATATGTCAAATTTCATTGACTATCCGATAGAGATGGTAGTATTATTTAAGACAATAGCGGGAGCAGTATTGATTTAGAGCATATAAAGAAAAAAGCATGATTTTCAATAAAAATATTCGTGAAAAAAATCTAATAGTTGTTAAACTAAGAAGTGCAAACAAATAATAATTGAAAGGAATGAAAAAATGTTATCAGAACGCGTTTACACTTTGGATACTAAGATTCTCAAGTTATTTGCCTCAAAGGGCGGATCGGATCCGCAGATAGCTAACGCCAACGGCGTTAAGGTGCGGCGAATTATGCAGATCACTCGCGATTTTGCAAAGGCACCTTTAAAGCAACTTAAGATTCTCGACTTAGCATGCGGTGAAGGTGTTTACGCTATTGAAGCAGCATTGCGTGGAGCGGAGGTGATAGCATCTGATGCCCGAACTGAGCGAATGAACGAAGGAGTAAAAGCAGCTGAAAGTCTTGGACTCAAAAATCTTAGGTTCGAGCAGACAGATGTTCGCAACGTCAATGTTGGCTCACAAGGAAGTTTTGATGTGATTTTCTTCCTGGGCATTCTTTACCATCTTGATAAAAGCGATGTATTTGCTGTTTTGAAAAATATTTACGACATGTGTTTGCAGTTTATGATTATTGACACGCATATCTCATTGCGAGTTGATGATGCGGTAGAGTATAATGGAAAAACGTACTATGGACAGCAGGTGCGTGAGCATGCCGCCGATGATTCAGAAGCAGTGCGTCGAGATCGCGCCCTGTCCTCGTTAGATAATGTGATGAGTTTCTGGTTTACAAAAGAGTCTTTATTTCAGTTGCTCAATGATATTGGTTTTACTTCTGTTTGTGTGTGCGATGTCCCGCTGGAACCATTTAAACCCCAAAACAGGATTACGATTATTGCAAAAAAAGGAGAGCCAGTAAAAATTTCCTCATATCCCTGGGTCAATGACAAGAGCGAAGAGGAGATTAAACGTATTCTCGGTAATTCAGAGCAGCTCTCTCGCCAAAGAAATAAAGAAACAGGAATAAAAGGAATTGCCAAGTCATTAATCAATGATATGTTGAGTTTTTTTGGACTTGAAATCAGGCGACTATAAAGCAGGAAGAAAATAGATTATACATATATATTAATGGTAGTATTAAGACATCTTATTTTATAATCGAAATATAGAGAATGGCAGGGAGCTTTTGGGGTCAGTCAAGAATTTAAATTTACAAAAGCAGATAAATCAAACAAGACCAGACTGTATGCCGGCGCAAAATATTCAGAAATTGACATGGTGGCCAAGGGGGGGGGCGGCATTATCGGAAACCGGCATGCTTCTTTATGATATCGGCCCGTATAAAACTCAGAGAGAAATCGGCGGATTCGCCGGGGTATCCCTTATCTGTATTCAAAGCGGTTCTGGTGATTCTGTGAGTTATTCTTGTTTTGATGTCCAGGCGCGTTTTGTAGACGAGTTTGCTTTATCTATTGATTTTACGCATAGTTTTTGACGAACGTCGCCCCGCCAACTTATATCGCCTCCTGAACAAATTTATTCTCAATAGCGGAGGGTAAAGGAAGTTTTGGCAGGCGGTTTGTATCGATTGGTAAATCTATAACCCAGAAACTATCCATAGAAAAATCTTCCACCTCGATCGGGGGATTAACGCCCTTTAGTTTTATAAAACCGCAGTTCGCCGGCGCTTCTTCGTATATGCGTTGGGCAATGCTTTCCGGGAAACCGTGTTTTTTAAAACGTTCGAACTGGATTGAAGCGTCCGGGATGATGATTCGACTAATGTTTTGGTTGTCTCGAGTGAATGCTTTCAAGACCTCAATCATCATCTCCGGCCAGGCTTTGAATTTTTTCTTGTGGTTTTTGGATAAGCTGCTGTATACGTCGCTCTGAATGCTGGTTACCACTAATTTATTATGCAGAATATTAAATTGGATGAAAGCTAAGGCACCTGGCACGTGATCTACGCCGTCCCGGTCTTTGCGGCTTTTACCGTTTCTGAACTTTAAACTGTTATCCAAGTCCTGCGGGAAAAATACGAGATACTGGCTGTACATATCTTCTCCAAAAACAAGGGGCAATGTTGTCGCCGGCATGATTTCGAAGTCGCCGGGAACCGGCGCGGAAATATTTTTCAGGGTAAGCGGCCGCATGACGTTTTCTTTTCCCAATTGTTGAATAGCGATACTTAGTGTTTCCAAGATTTGGGGCGCGTAAAAAAGCCACCGGTTTTCCCGCCTATTTTCCCGGATAATTTCCAAAGCGCCGCGGACATTTTCATGGCCATATTCTTCAATAGCTTCTATTAAAAAACGCATGCTTTGTTCTCTGACCGCAAATTTTTCAAGTAATTTTTGTGCCTGCACGATATAAGGTAACGCCTGTATTTTGGGCACAGTTAAAGATTTGCGGAACGCTTCATAGGATAATTCTTTTCCCAAAATAGTTTGTAAAAATATATTTGGATAGCCATATTTTGATATGATTCTTGCTAAAAAAAGAGCATTTTGCTTTGTTATTTTGAACTGTTCGTGTAATTGCCGCGCCTGGTGCGTTATAAGTTCAGAGGTGTTTTTCGGCAGGTCCGAAAAATTTTGATATGCTTTGAAAAATAGCTTTGGGCTGAGCAGCAGGCGGGGAGATAAAGTGGATAAGTTTTGTTCTGGTTGCGGAATTGTGGCGTTCAAAGGTACGGCTTGGGCGGCATCGAGCAGAATTAACTGGTAAATAATAATAACGGCAACAGCTTTTAATTGTTTTTTGATAAAATTACGCATAGCTATGACCTTAATTCCTAAAAACAATAGCGTTATGGGTGTTGGAAAAGCACTAAAGTTTACCTGATTTTCTGCGGCTTTGCAAATAAAAGCGCATTTTTTGATTTGGGGAGGGTTTTGGGTAAAACGGATGTTTAATTGCTTGATTTATCTTCGGATACAAGTTAAAATATTTTAATAGCGAGGAGATGCTCAATGAGCAAAGATAAAAGTTCAACGCGTTTGCCGTTATCCTGCGAAGCCAACTACAAAATTTTAGGCGATTTCGCGCCGCCGAAGACGGTTTCGGTTACGGAAATAAGCGAGTCCGGATTTAAATTTATAACCACCCAGGAAATCCCTCGGGACCGGGCGCTTGAGGTTGCCATTAAAGTTACGGAAACATCGCATCCGTTAATGGCTACAGGAAAGGTCCTCTGGCAGAAAAACATATCTTCTAAGTATCTTTTGGACACCTGCGTGGAATTTATCCGGATAACTCCTCAACATAAAAGCCGCCTGATTAGTTATATTAATAATTTTGCCGAACACATCAAGTTTAAACGGGACGCCGTGCGTTGTTCGATGATGACGGAAGTGCGTTATACGGTTTTAGACGGGACAAACAAGACGATGACCTGCTTGAGCGGGGATGTGGGCATAAAAGGCCTAAAACTGCATGCGGAAGAGCAGATAGATGTTAATACAAATGTGCAGGTGGTATTTGGCCTGCCCGGAGAAAAGGGGTTTATTCAGGCGAAAGGGCGTATAGTCTGGAAACAGGAAGAGCAGGGAAGGATTTTAGCCATCGGCGTTGAATTCGCGGATATAAAAAACGAGGATAAAGAGAGGATCCTTCAGTTTATAAATAGCCGGCTTTCCATAACAAAAAGCGCATGATCAGAGGGATAGTTTTTTATCTATGTGTGTTTGTTATTTTTTTGAGTTTTTCTTGCCCGGTTTTCGCCGGTGAGGAAAAGATAGAAGTTTTGAAACTCGAGGCGTATTATCTTAAAAGCGCAAAAGTTGATGATCCGAAAACCGGCACATTCGAGGAGAATTTAGAGGCCCGGCCGAGTTTAGTTGATTTGCGTTTTTCCTATCCCCATATTGTAAATGAAGGCACTACTTATCTTATTCAGGGATTTTCTTTCCAGAATCTAAATCTTAATTATAGAAATTGGGATAGGAGCCAGGACACCGATAATGCGGACGAGTTTTACGCGTTCAATTATGAAATTGCGTTGTATCATAAATATTCCGGACAATGGGCCCAGACTATTTTTATCCATCCCGGCCTTGCTTCGGATTTTGAGGATGCGAGCGTAAAGGATATGCATATCGCCGCGGGCGCGCTTTTCGATTGCCGGATAAATGATAATACTGCTTACGGATTGGGGGCGGTGTATATGTATAATAGTTTCGGCGATTCGTATTTTTTACCCCTGGTCAGTTTTTCCTCAAAAAATAAAACTTTCAGCGCCCAATGTATATTGCCGGCAAAGGCGCAAGCATGGTATTTGGGATGGAAAAGGATGGATGCGGGGATTATCGCCAAATTCAGCGGCAACCAATACCGCGTTAATCAAGCGGGGATGTCCAGCAACCGGTTAAACTATTATTTATTTACGCTCGGCCCGGCCTTGAGATGGCACTGGTCTAAAAATGTTGATTTAAACTTTGAGGCCGGAAGCGCGCTTTTTCACCGTATCCAACTGTACAAAGATGAAACAAAAATCCGCGCGATGGACCTGAAAAACAACTGGTTTTTTATGGCCGGGCTTGCCTTGAATTTCTGAAAAAAGCCATATCCGGTGTTTTTGTCGCTTGCTCGCAGGATTGACTTTTGGGCTCTTAAATAGTATGATGTAAAATATTGAAGCCATTATTATAACCTTATTTTTACACAAAGGAAGTGGTTAGATATGCATGATAATACGAAAGAAATCACAAAGCTGGTTTTATCGGCAAAAGCAAAGGCGCTAAAAGAGACAAGCCACGAACCGGAGCCGGAGCTTACCCAGCCCATTAAATGGCCGGTAAGCTGTACAGTCGGGCCGGGATTGGAAGGAGCGATAGCTTGTGAGACCGGCATTGGTTATGTGAATGGCGCCAAAGGATGGCTGATTTACCGGGGTTATAATATTTTTGACCTTTGCGCCTATTCTACTTATGAAGAAGTGGCCTATCTGCTGCTCTACGGCAGCCTGCCGACGTTAAAGCGGCTGGAGAGTTTTAAAAAGAAACTCATGCAGTACAGCCACATACCCAATACCAAGAGGCTCTTGATGAGTTTTCCGGTAGAGCAGATGAATCCGATGGCGGCTTTAAGATTGGGAACGAGCCTGATGCGGCAAGAGTTTACAGATGTCGAAGCGGACGGGTATGTATCGGAAACCGTAAAAATGATCAGCGCGGATGAAGACTCTATTCCCATGGAAACCAAACCCATGGGAGAAAAGCACGCTATATATGAATTTGACAGCAAACTGGAACGGGAAAAATCGATCAAGGACAGCTTATTGCATGCTACCGGATATGAATCCTGTCACCATCTTATTGCCGGAGTAGCTTCGCTTGCGGCCGCTATTGCCCGGATCCGGTATGGCCATATGCCGCTTGAGCCAAATCTTGATTTGAGTTTTGCGGCTAACCTGCTTTATATGATAAACGGAGTTGTTCCTAATCCGGTTGAAGAAAGGATTATGGATATTGTGCTTATTCTGCATGCGGACCATGGCATGAACGCGAGCACTTTTGCCAGCATGGTCGTAGCTTCCACTCTTTCGGATATTTATTTATCTGTCGGTTCCGGCATCGCGGCTTTGCAGGGGCCGCTGCATGGAGGGGCAAACGAGGCGGTAATCAACATGCTCAAAGAAATCGGAAGCGTAAAAAATGTAAAACCGTGGCTTGAAAAAGCGTTGGCGAAGAAAATGAAAATTATGGGATTTGGGCACCGCGTATATAAAGCGTATGACCCGCGGGCGCGGGTTCTGGCGCCGTTGGCGGCATACCTGTCTAAAAACAATACCGAAGGCGCGAAATTCCTTAAAATCGCAAAGGCGCTGGAGAAGGGGGTAGCGGCGGCTTTAAGCAAGGAAAAGAAAATTTTTCCCAACGTTGATTTTTATTCTGGTATTGTCTATAGCAGCATGGGGTTGCCTCCGGAGCTGTTTACGCCGCTTTTTGCCGTCAGCCGGGTTGCCGGCTGGACCGCGCGGGTGGAGGAGTATCTAAGACACAACCGCATTTTCCGGCCGCGGGCTATGTATACAGGCACGTTTGATAAGCGATACCGGCCGATTGAAAAAAGAAAAAATTAAGTATTGCCTAAAAAGCCAAGAAGGCAGAAGACAAAACAGAGATGAACGCCCTTACGGAAACGCTTTGGTTTAATACCAAAACCAAATATGCTTTTGTCAATATTACGCCGCAGATAGAAGAGTTGGTTAAAAAAAGCAAGGTGAAAGATGGTTTGTGCCTGGTTAACGCCATGCACATAACCGCGAGCGTTTTTATAAATGATGATGAACCCGGTTTACATCATGATTTTAGCCGGTGGCTGGAAACACTTGCGCCGCATGCGCCTGTTTCCCGGTACGAACATAATAACGGAGAGGATAACGCCGGCGCCCACTTAAAACGTACGATTATGGGTAGAGACGTGGTCGTAGCGATTACGGGCGGAAGGTTGGATTTTGGGCCGTGGGAGCAGATATTTTACGGCGAGTTTGACGGCCAGCGCAGAAAAAGAGTGTTGGTTAAAATAATCGGTGAATGATCAGTACGCTATAATTAAGTTGACGGAGCATTGATATAATATTTTAAAAAGGAGAGTTTCGGCATGAAGCAGGACGATTTTCACAAAGCCGGAGTTTTGCATTTGTTCTTGGAAAAGAGGTTACGCAGCTTTCTTGACGGCAGGTCCGAATTAAGCCAGGAAGGGGTTGTGTCGCAAACAGCGTGCGATTTGGGCAAATGGCTTTATTCAGAGGGCATAATGAAATTTGGGGCTTTGCCCGAGGTTAAGCGTTTGGAAAAAGTCCATGCCAATCTCCATATTGCCATCACAAAGACTTTGGATTCAAAGCGGGCTGGAAATAACGAAGATGCGGAATATGAATATAAAAAAATCAGGCATTTGAATAAAGAAATGATTGTATTGCTTACTAGTGTTGCTTTGAAAATAAATTAACAAAGGAGGAGAGAACGATGAAAAAAGAGTTTTTTAAAGCATTGGGGATTTTATTATTATTGTGCTTTGTGCTCGGCTGCGGAGGCACAAGCGTAAAGCGTTACCGGGCGGATAAGCAAATAGACTTGAGCGGCCGATGGAATGATACGGATTCCCGTCTTGTGGCCGAGGAGATGATTAAAGATTGCCTGATGCGGCCATGGCGGGACAGATTCTTTGCGAAAAACAAACGCGAGCCGGTGGTAATCGTGGATGCGGTTTCAAATAAAAGCCATGAACATATAAGCTCTCAAGTGTTTACGAAAGATCTGGAGAGAAGCCTGATAAACTCGGGCGAAATCAAGTTTGTCGCGTCCCGCGACGAAAGAAAAGAAGTTCGGACCGAAAGAGATGACCAGCAAACAGGGCTTACGGCAAAAGAAACGGTTAAACGGAAAGGATTCGAGACCGGCGCTGATTTTATGCTGCAGGGAACCATTAACAGCGTTAAAGACGAAATAAAAGGCCGGTATGTAATATTGTATCAAGTCAATTTGGAGCTAATCGACCTGACCAGCAACGAAAAGGTATGGCTGGGCCAAAAAGAAATAAAGAAGTTTGTAAAAAAAGGCAAGCTTTCGCTTTAGATGCAAGGAAGTTTTCTTAAAGAAAAAGGCGTTTTCAGAATAACCCAAACGATACTCGTATTATCGTTTGGGTTTTTACTTGCCGGTTGCGCCGCTTTGCCTAAGCTGCAGGCGCTGGTCGACAGCATGGCCAATGCTAATGATTATGACGCGGCCATTAAAACCTTGAAAGAAGACGCTAACTTGTACGGCAAGAATAACCAGCTTTTATACCTTTTAGACAAAGCTTACCTTGAACATCTGAACCGGGATTACGAAAAGAGTATAGAAACTTTCGATAAGGCCAAGCTGAAATTCGACGAGTTATACACCAAATCCCTAAGTAAAATCGCCGTGACCTGGCTGGCAAATGATTATTCCGCCCCGTATGCCGGAGAAGACTTTGAGCAGGTGTTTATCAATATTTTTCAGGCGTTGAATTATTTTATGCTGGGTAACCTCGAAGACGCGCTGGTCGAAGCCCGTGATGTCGATTCCAAGCTTAACGCCATCAACAGCCAGTATGACGATACCAAAAAAAATGTTTACAAAGAGGACGCTTTTGCGCGTCTTCTGACGGGTATAATTTATGAAGCCGTAGGGAAAAAGGAAGATCTGAATAACGCCTTTATAGCATATATCAAGGCGGAAATTATCTATGAATGTGATTATAAAGATAATTACGGCGGTTCGACTCCGGCGGTACTTAAGGAAAATTTACTTACTGTCTCCAGATTTATGGGGCTTTCGGATTTTAGTAAATACCGTGAAAAATATCCGGAGATAAAATTTATCAGCTTGGAGGAAAAAAAGCAAAAAGCGGAGGTATATCTTATTCAATACAACGGCCTTTGCCCCGTGAAAGTCGAAGAAGCTTTGGCTGTCCCCATGCCGGATGGTTATGTGGTTAAGGTCGCTTTTCCCGCATACCGCAGAAGGGAATATGGAATAGCGAGTTCCCGGTTTCTGGCTAAAAACGCGCGGGGGGAAGTTGATATTTGCGAAACTAGCGTAGGGCAGCCGGTGGGAGAAATCGCGATCGGCGATTTAGCCAGAAAAAAGCTGAGATTTATCGCTAAAACTACCGCCAAGGCCGCGGCCCGGTACGCGATTGAAAAAAAACAGGAAGAAAGTATCGTCAAAAAATTCGGCAATGTTCCGGCCGGCTGGTTCAGGTTTGTCAGCAGTTTATATAACACCATGGTAGAGCAGGCGGACTTAAGGAGCTGGAGGATATTGCCGGATGAGATACGGATCTGCCGAATTTTACTTCTACCCGGCGAATACGAATTCCGAGCGGAAAATTTCTCAACCCATGGCTCTAATCTCGGTGAGTACACATTGGGCAAATATGCAGTAGCTGCCGGGCAGAAAAAAGTATTTGTTTTACACACCGCACGCTAAAAAATGAAAAACAAAATTGACCTCGCAACCGGAGATGTGGGCTGGCAGATTCTTGCGCTTACCTTTCCGATGATTTTTGGAATTTTTGCTATCGTAATATTTAATTTTACGGACAGCTTTTTTGTCGCGCGCCTGGGGACAAGGGAATTGGCGGCTTTGAGTTTTACCTTTCCGGTAGTGATGATTGTCGGAGGCGTGGCGATGGGGCTGGGTACGGCGACGGCATCTGTAGTTTCGCGGGCGATTGGAGAAGGTGATTACAAACAGGTCAAAAAACTTACTACTCATGCGCTGGTAATTTCTTTTTTAGTCGTACTTTTGTTTGTGGGTATCGGCATAAGCACCATTGAACCGCTTTTTACGTTTTTGGGAGCGGGCGGCGATATTTTGGGCTTGATACGAAAATACATGTATATCTGGTATGTAGGCATGATTTTTTTGGTAGTGCCGATGGTCGGCAATAACGCGCTGCGTGCGGCCGGGGACATGCTCTATCCCAGCTTTATAATGATTACTGCCGCGGTGATAAACATATGTTTGGATCCGATTTTGATTTTCGGCTGGTTTGGTCTGCCCAAACTGGGTATTACCGGGGCGGCGCTGGCGACCGTCATTGCCCGGGCAATTTCTTTGATTTTATCCTTGGGCGCTTTGCATTTTCGCCGGAATATGCTTGAATTTTATTATCCCGGGTTTAAGTCAATAGCCGGATCCGCTAAAAAAATATTTTATATAGCCGTTCCTTCCGCGCTGACCAATATGGCCATACCGTTTTCTGCGGCGATTATTACCAGATTAGTCGCGAAATTCGGACTCGTAGCGGTAGCGGCAATGGGTACCGCTTCGCGCGCGGGCGCTTTTTCCCTGATGCTGATTATCGCTTTATCTACGGCTTTTATCCCGTTTGTCGGCCAAAACTGGGGCGCAAAAAACTTTCAGCGCGTGTTTACGGCTATAAAATACAGTAACCGTTTTTGTTTATGGTGGGGGATAATCACCATGATTTTCTTTGCGGTTTCCGGAATGCAGCTAGCGGTATTGTTTAACCGGGATAGTAAATTCATAACATATTTTCTCGCTTATCTTTGGATTGTGCCTTTAGGATATGGTTTTCGCGGCTGTTGTCTGTTGACAATCGCTCTTTTTAACGCCGTAAATAAGCCGTTACTTTCTTCGGCGTTGAGCATGTTTTGGATTTTCGGGTTGTATATTCCTTTGGCATACGCCGGCGGGCGGATTTACGGGTTGAAAGGTATCTACGCGGGAATGAGTACCGCCAGCATTATTGCCGGCATAAGCGCTCTGTATCTTTCCCGAAATTTCCTGTCCAAGTTTACTGATCTGGAAACTACTCCGCTTATTTCTTCCTTGCCTGAATCGACGATTTCAATTTAAAATTTCTATTGACTTCTTTTTTGAAAAAGGTAAAATAACTTTCTATTCACGGAAGAATTAGGCATTTATTTTTAACAAGGGTTAAATTGCTCATAGTAAATAAGGAGGTAATTATGAGTTTCGCGATTAAAAAAAAGGCGGTGGTGAAACCGGTTGCGGACAAGGCGCCAAAGTCCAAGAAGTTCACATCCGGGGCTAAGGATATGAAATCGATCATCGGGCATGATAAATTTAACGAATATGTGTCCAAACGGGCCTATTATATTTGGCAGGAATCGGGCCGGCCGCAGGGAGCAGATACGGAGATTTGGCTTAAAGCGGAAAAAGAACTCAGAAAACAATTCCCCTGCAAGTAATCACAAACTAAAAAAAACCCTGCTAAAAATCAGCAGGGTTTTTTTTATGTCTGTAACTTTTTACAGATAACGGTCAATAGGCAATGTTGCTTTTTCAAAATCAAAGCTTGGTTTGGCCGGTTTTCGGCCGAAGTTTACCCCTAAGCATTCGTAAAAATTTATCCGCTCGATATCGACATGGCGTTGTTTGATTGCATCTTGCGTATCGATATATTTGATTTTATTTCCGCCCACGCGCACAAACGTTACGCCGGAGAGGCCTTTTTCTAAGAGTAAAACGCAGGATGCGCCCGCTTCCTTGCCGAAATTCACGTCGTAGGCCGAGGAATTACCGCAACGCACAAGATGGCCCGGATGCACTTCCCGCACTTCCGGTATTTCGTAGAGGTCGGCTATGAACATATTTGTTTTTTTCATAAACTCTTTTATCGACTCGTCGCGTTTTAGCCGTTTGGTCAGTTCCTGGCAAGTGTATTTGCCGGCTCCGGCAAGTTTCTTGTGGCCAAAAGCGTCGATACCTGCGTTTTCGTCGACCAATTCTTGGCCGTCGATGTTTTTGATGCCTTCGGCAACAATAATTAGATAGGTGCCGGCTTTTACGTCGCTTTGTTCTATTCTGCGGGTGAAACGTTTCTTCATGTGTTCGTATAGGATATCAAAGTCTGTCGGGACTTCGGGGATCAATATGGCGTCGGCATCCGCGGCGATTCCGCCCCGGAAAGCGGTATGACCGGCATAACGGCCAAAGACCTCAATAACAATAATCCGGTTATGAGTCCGGCCTGTGGTTTTTAAATCTTGCCCGAATTTGGCAATACGGTTAATCGTTGAATCTGCGCCGACAGAGTAAGTTTGCAGGTCCAAATCCATGGTTTTGGGGGCATGAACGCATTTTATCCCGTGTTTGGACAGGTCGACGATTACCGAGCCGGTATCATCGCCGCCGCTTATAACCAGTCCATCAATATTAAATTTTTTTAGTCCGGTTTTTATGCGCTCATATTTATCCGGATCTTTAATTTTACTGATTTTTACCCGGGAATGCCCGGCTTCGGAACCGGCGGGGTTGGCCTGCACTAAATCAATCCGTTCCGGCTTAAGTTCCACAAGCGATTCAAAGTCTACCAGGTTGTATAGCCCGGCATAACCGTTCGGGATGACAAAACAGGACATGCCGCGTTTGTGCGCCATCTGAGCAGCTCCTTTAACAACCGCATTAAGTCCGCCGCAGTCGCCGCCGCTGGTTATGACCCCAATATTTTTCATTAATCCTCCTTTATTTGATTTGATGTGGCATTATGTTGTTTGAACCTTGACGCGATTGAATATATCAAATCTAGGGCAGTTTTTCAAGCAATAATTTGTATGCTATTATTTTCT
>JAHJAO010000089.1 GCA_018813905.1 Candidatus Omnitrophota bacterium | reverse complement strand
TCAGGCTTCTTATTGAATTGTTTTTATTGAAATTTGGCGATTTGCAAATAGCCCTAATAGCCCCTAAATATGACTGTTGTTCACCAAGAACTTTTTTATCCGAACAAGAAAGAAAATCTAAAAGAATAATATTGAAATATTTTTGATGAGTCATAGATTTAAAACTAATATTACAGTTTGGATCATTTCCCAACAAATCCATAATTTCATAGTTGACCATATCATCAATGAGTTCCTTAGCGGATTTTAGGAATATTACTTCTTTTTCAGCATTAGTGAATTTCATTTATTAAATTTGCTTCTTATACCATTCGGTAATTTTCTTTATTATATCATCGGAAATCGGAATATATCCCTGAACCAGCTCTATCGCTCTTGCGCATCGTTTTGTAGAATCCATAGGTATGCCGTTTAATTCTTTATAATCTCTAGAATTAAAAATACCATAAAATATGTCGACTTCTCCAACTTTAGACTTTTCTTTACTAGAAAGCGCCATATCTAGAAAATGATTTAATTGTGCTTTTAGAAGCTCTTCTTCTTTTTTTTGTAACAAATCAAATTCCGTTTTGTGAATTTCTTTCTGCCTAGAATTGAACCAAACCTGGAAGTCTAAAATCCTCTTCCTGTATGTCGTTATTAATTCATATATGTCCAACCGTTCTTCTATTTGGTCTAAGTATTTCCTTGCATTGGCATTCCATGAGCCAAATATTTCTAAATCTTTTTTTAATAAATTTACTGTATTCTTTATTTTTTCATCGTTTTTATTCCAAGAATGCTGTATCGAAATATTTGGTGCTCTATAATGCTGGCAATATTGACGGAGACAGTGTACAAACTGAACTAGTGGGTCATCTTTAAACTCTCTATCAATATGATTTTGATAATCGGGGAATTTAGCTGTTTGGCTGTACAATTCTTTATAGACATTCCTTGTATGATCAACCAATGATATCGCTGCTGCTACAAAATTATGAAGTAAGCGAATTACATCATCAAGCAAATTATTTAGTTGATCCCGGTTTCGTACGTCCATCAAGGGTGCGAATTTTGGGTCATCCATCACAAATTCAAGAATTTTTTTAAGATGCGAATAGTTTGTATTGAATATGTAAAGAGAAATATTGAAAGTTGTCAGTGATTTATAAAGGGCGTATTCCGGAGATCCGCGAAATTCCTCAATAAGAACTATGATATTCTTACCATTAGATGACATCTTAAATTTTTGTTCTATCCCTTCCGTACATTAAACTTATCCCAAACGCCATCCCAAACGAGGATAAGTCTAATCGTCTTAGGATCAGCATTAGCAGATGTTACTTGTACTGTAAAACGAAAAGTTCCCTTCTCTTTAAATATTCCTTCGTAACGAAAAGGAGTCAGCTTAATTTGAGGATATAAAATATCGGAATTGACAGATTGATTCACCATTGTTGGATACATTACCTCACCCACAGAAACAAAATGCCGTGTTGTGACAACATCGGCAAATTGATTGACCCCTTTGTTAATATTGATGCCATTATATTGTTCGCCGATGTTTTGACAAGACCACGCAAGAGGAATACTATCACAATAATCAGTCGGTTTAAAATCACCACTAGTATCTAATTTTTCGATATTGACTAAATATGCCTTGCAATCCTTTGCAGTCACATTCTTTGTATTGGTAGCTTTTATCCTGATATAATAGGCCTTAATTTGGATGTCTCCTGCTCTTTCAGGAGTAAGCGCAACAAAATCACCATTATTAACAAAATCTAGTCTCAAGTTTGGCTTGAATAAATACCGTCTTATAGGCTCCGCAAATATCGCTGTAAAAAACCCCGCTAAGAACGGAATAATCTCCGGAAAAACCTTATGGAATAAAAAAGAAAACATCTTTTCAACCATTGCTATCTCCTCCCGGCTAAAAGCAATCTTCTACTATAATAGATAATATGTTTAGAGCGCCAAACTTTCCCAGAAATGGTGTAAACTAAAGGCTAATAGTCTAACCATTTTCTAAGGAGGAGGAAAGCATGGTATATACCCCACAAGAATACGATATTTTTATCGGCATCGATGTTG
>JAHJAO010000012.1 GCA_018813905.1 Candidatus Omnitrophota bacterium | reverse complement strand
CGTTTCAGCTCCTCCTGCGTAGCCATTATAATGTCCTTTCCTGCCATATGATCCTCCTTTGAAAAGAATCATTATAGCAACTTTGGAACAGGACATTCTTGCTTTGTTAATACCGGACATTATTGTATTGCGATTACAGTATCTATAAAATTTAGAGCTTATCGCTCATTTAATTTTTTTCGGTAAAAGCTCTAACGCCTTTGATTTGAAATAGTTAGAATCATGGGTCCGCCCCATTCGCTTATAAAGTAAAGCGAGGTTTTGATACGCCTCAAAATACTCAGGGTTCAACGCCAAGGCCTGTAGATATTCCTTTTCCGCAGCCGCCGACCTGCCCATTTTTTCGTGCACCACTCCTAAATGGTTATGCAGCGGGGCGAAATTATCGTCTTTACGCTGCGCCTGATTTAAAATAGACAGCGCCTCGGGTAAATCCTCAAGCTCCACATAAGCCGCAGCCAGATTAACCATCGCCCCCAAATCGTCCGAGTCGAGCGCCAGCGCCTTTTGATAATAACCCAAAGCATCCTCTGTCTTATTCTGCTTGGCTAAGGCAAAACCAATATTGCTATAAGCCGCAGAATCTCCCGGGTCTTTTTCGATCACATCCTCAAATCGTTTTATCGCCTCTGGATATCGGCCTTTTTCAAGATGCAGAACTCCCAGGTTATAAAGCACATCCAAATTGTTTGGGTTAAGTTTGTTTGCGTATTTGTAAGCTCTAAACGCGCTTTCCGTTTTTCCTTTATAACGGAACGCGTTACCTAAATTAAAGAACCATTTCGAATCATCTTCGGCTTTGACACCGAACAAGGCGGAATTGGAAAATATGAACGTAAATATAAAAAATAGCGCTGCCAAACTAATGTGTTTAAATTTTTTGGCGGTTACCTGCTCCCCGACCCAAAAAACCGCATAACTTGCGAAAATTATAAAATAAGGGATAACAACAGCGCGGTAACGGCTGCAGACAAAGAAAATCATCATTAAGCATAGGTGGGCGAGAATAAAAAAAACGATTAAGATTACGCCTCTGTTTTTCTTTACGGATACAACAATCCCCAAAAGCGCCAGGGGGCAGATGAGCCCGAAAGGAAAAGACAGAAAATTGTTTGAAAAAACTAAAACCTTCAATAATGACGACCATATCCTAAAAAAATAAATGCTTTGGTTCTCGGGGATTTCATAAGCATTAAAAAAATAATAGAACTTGCGCATAACCAATTCCATAGCTTTTGCCGGGTTTTTATAAATAAACTCAAATGCTTTCGTCATCCAAAAATGGGATATCTGAGCAGAACTAAGCTTGTGCCCTGCGGCCCGATACGCGCTTTTGGTGGAGGCAACCAGGACATTATCCTGCCATCCGGAATAGGCAAAATCGCGCGTGGGCGGGTAGGCGCTTTTGCCGTCAGCGGCGGGGTTATTGCCAATATATAAATTTATTCCCGCGGTTGTGGAAATCAGGACAAATTCTCCTCCTTGAAGATAATTGCGCACGGCAAAAGGAAGGATCATTAAGCTAATACCTAAAAACAAAAATAAGGCGGATTTCACCGCATTTTTGCCGTTAATCCTTTGCCTTGGGGAGAGAGATTGCTGCTGAGCATCCGGTAAAGTATCGGCTTTTGAATCTGCCGGATAACACAACCGCTCCTTTTTTTGCCCAAGTTCACGGCTAAAAAACATAAACCACCACAAAAATAGCAGCGGGCCAAATAAGATCACATTAGCACTGGTTTGCAACGCTATGCCAAACAACAGCCCGCAACCAATCTGCTTCCAGACACTGGGGCGCTCTATGGTTTTAAGCAAAGCTAAAAGCAGCAATAAGTTTAAAAATATTGTTAAAGTAACGTTTAAAAATTCGGCATCAAAATATATTAAAACGCCGTAAATGCCGCAGATTAACGAGGAAAGCACCGCGACTTTAACGTTAAATATTTTTTTTGCCAAGGAATAAACCAATACGCAGTTAAATGCGCCCAGCATCGCCTGGATAACCCTTGCGGCCAGATAACCCGTGCCTACGATTTTAAAAATTAGTGCTAAAAATCCTACATAAAACGGCGCGCGGGTAGCGACCATTCCCTGCCCGAATAAATTCCCATCGGCAAGGCGGCAGGCATAGATATAGTGCGAGAGGGCGTCAATAACCGGGCTGGCAAAAAACGGGCTCATCCTATACTGAGATAAATAAAACAGCCTTAAAGCTAAGGCAAAAAAGAAAAGAGCAAGCATCAGAATGGACTTGCCCATATTATTTTTGAAGATGTCCTGCCGACCATTAATCATCTTTTCAAGCCCGGTATGAACAGTTTAGCATACAGCATCTTTGCCAGAAACAAAGGCCTTTTAATAAATATACTATATTTCCTTATGAATTTTAAAGGATTTCTTAAAAATAATTTAAGATTATAATTCCAGTAATATTTGTGCCGGAGCATGAGAAGATACTCGCTGTCGAACTCTTCTGTTTGAATGCGGGAATTAAAATAATCAAAATAAGACGGTGCGCCGGTACGCAAATACCCTTTCTTCAAACATACATCGTAAATTTCCGTGCCCGGCAAGGGGTTCGCGATAAAAAGAGATATCCGGTCAAGCCCGAGCCGGTCTATAAAATTCAATGTATTCTGTATCTGCCGTTTGGTTTCTCCCGGAAAACCGATAATGAAAAATCCATAGGTATCGATTCCGTTGCGTTTAATTATCCGCGCGGTCTCCGCTATTTTCGCTAAATCGAAAGGTTTTTTTATAATATTCTTTAAAACCTTCTCATCCCCGCTTTCTATTGCCAAAGTCAGTTCATAACAACCGCTCTGTTTCATTAACCGGATAATTTCTTCGTCCAGGGTATGGATATCGATACCGTTGGGCGTATTCCAGCTGAATTTAAAATTACGGCCAATCATCCCTTGGAAAATTTCCCTTGCCCGAGCCGGCAAATAAGTTAAATTATCATCGAAAAACTTTAATTCCCGAACACCCAAGTCCTTTTTTAAATGCGCCATTTCATCCAGCACATTTTCCGCCGAACGCCCTCGGTATTTTCCGCCCCAGAAACGGCTTGAACTGCAAAAAGAACACTTAAACGGGCAACCGCGGGAAGTAATGATATTCATTGCCGGAGTTCTCCTCGCTAATAGACCCATCGGCAAATTGATGCGAAAATACTCATTTAACGGCAATTTTCTCCGTGCCGGAAACGGCAGCTCATCCAGATTATCTATCCAATCAGTTTTAGGATTTGTAACTATCTTACCATCCTTTCTAAAAATGAGGCCGTCGATTGTGCCACAATCTTCGTTCTGATTAAGACAGCACAGCAGCTTATGAAAAGTCTTTTCTCCTTCTCCCAGAACAATAAAATCGATATCCGCGAACTTCATGCATTCTGCGCCCAGGAAAGTAGGATGCGTGCCGCCAATAACCGTAATAATATCACGCGATAACTCTTTTGCCGCAGCGCACACATCTTGCACCTGATAAAACTGGCTCGAATACAAACAGCTTACCCCGACCACATCCGGCGAGAATTCCTGAATTTTCTTCTTAATCTCCTCTTTTTTCAGGCCATAAACCCTAAACTGGGTATCCAGTCTGCGTTCCGAATGATACCCTGCGAGCGCCGCATCCAACAATTTTACCTCATATTCGGAGCCTAAATACGCGGCAAGATAGCTGATCCCCAGAGGCGGCATGATTTGTTTGGGGCTTTCCCGGGAAAAAACTACCGGCGGAAAAATCAGCAGTATTTTTTTTATTTTTTTTTGCATCATTTTAATAAAAGGCGCTCAACATCGGACATGGTTGTGCGCAAAGACATAACCGGATGGGCAAGAAACATCCTTAAATATTTCTTTAAAAACCTTATCGGATGGCGCAAGAAAATACGCGTCAGGTAACTGTTGAACTTTTTCAATACTAGTTGTTCCAATTGGTGACTTTGGAAATTTTCCGTATTATAATTCGGCAAGTTATATTCGATATTTTCAAAGGAAAAGTCTTTCTTCAGATACCCGTTTTCTTTGCAGATCCTGTACAAATCCGAACCCGGAGTTGGTGTGGCCATAAAAAAACCGGCACCGTCCAAATCCAGTTTATCGGCAAATTCAAAAGTCTGTAAAATCTGCTTCTTGGTTTCCGCGGGGAATCCGACAATAAAATAAGCGCTGACGAGCAGCCCTAAACGTTTTATTTTTTCTACCATTTCCGCCCCGCGCTCTAAATTGACCGGCTTTTTTATAATTTTATTCAATACCTCCTGGGCTCCGCTTTCGAAAGCAACCGTTATTTCATAACAACCGCTTTCCTTCATGAGTTCAAGCATTTCTTCCTTAAGCGTCCAGACGGCTAGGCCGTTGGGCGTGTTCCAACGGATATCCAGCTTTCTTTCAATTATGCCTTTGAAAATCTGTTCCGCTCTTTCCTGGTTATAGGTCAAATTATCATCTATGAATTGTATTTCTTTTATGCCGAAATTATTTACCAGATATTCTATTTCATCTAGTACATTCCCAACCGAACGCGTGCGATACCGGTTTGCCCAGTAATTGCGCGTAGCGCAGAACACGCATTCAAACGGGCAGCCGCGGCTTGTCATTACCGGCGCGTTTTTTTTGCTTTTGAACGTAATGCTGAACGGCACGGCGTTTTTTTCGTAAAACTTAAGCGGCAGTAAATCATACGCCGGCAAAGGGATTTTGTCCAAATCATCAATAAATTTGCGCTTGGGGTTTACGCAAGATTTCCCGTTAACCCGGAAAGCCAGGCCGTCTAAATACCGGTAGTCGCGCTTTGAATCAATATCCAAAAGCAGCCGGCGAAAGGTATCTTCCCCTTCCGCTAAAACGATAAAGTCCACATCTCTGTTTTTCGAAATTATATCTTCGGCCAGATACGTCGGGTGGACACCCCCGATAACCAAGAGGATAGCTGGGTCAATCTTTTTAACCAGCGCGCAAAGGGACTTGACGTCCTCGTATAGATAAGAAAAAAGACAAGTTATCCCGATAACATCCGGGCCGTATTCTTTGATTTGCCAAGCAATCTCTTCTTCAGTAAAACCAAAGTATTCCCACTTCTTATTTTCTGATAACCTTGTATTGAACTTTGCCCGTCCGTCTAAAATCTTAACCTCGAAATCACGCCTGATTACCGAGGCCAGATATGCCAGCCCCAACGGCATATCGGCATGATGAAAATGGCCTTTAACGACTTTGCCGGGTGGGAAAATCAGCATAACTTTTTTAATTTTTTTATTTATTAACATAAAAATTTACGCCTATAAAAGTTATGTTTTTACCCTTTTAGGGAATCGTTCGTTTGCTTCAAAGAATACACCATATTTTGCTTTGAAATCCCGGTCATTTAACGGGCAATCGCTGCATCCCTGGTGCTTAACAAACATGTCGGAAGCGCGCATTCGTTTGACAATATCGCAAAGCGGTTCTTCGCGGATGTTGCCAAAACTAAGCGGCACAAAGCAGCAAGGTTGTATCTCGCCGTAAGCCGAAACGTAAAAATACATGTTTTCGATAGCGACGCACCTAAACGGAGTATCCTTATCGTCAATCGGCAGAATTTCCCAAAACACCGTGTCTTTTTCAAGATGAGTTCTCAATTTTTTTATTTCGTCTTGTGATAATATAATCGCATCTTTTTTTAGCCATCTTCCGCTTACGATCGGCGATAGAATCCGGGTCATCACCTTTAAGCGTTTGGCTAATTTTATCGTTTCGGCTAATTCCCCGTTTCTCAACGTATTTTTGGTGGCATAGGTCGAAATATAACATATAATTTTACAGTCGCGGCAGAGCTCTATCGCCCGGACTGCCTTATTGAATATCCCGGGTAAGCCGCGCAATTTATCATGCACGGCGCTATCCGGGCTGTCCAAGCTTACCCCCACCACGTCTAATCCCGCGCTCTTGAGCTGTTTTACCCTACTTTGCGAAAGCAAAAATCCATTCGTATCCATACGGGTTATCATCCGCTTTTTTTTAGCATAGCGGATAAATTCATCTAACTCAGGCACAAGCAACGGTTCCCCTCCGAAAAAATAAATTTCGCTTATACCATTGTTTTTACAATCATCAATGAGCTTGATTACCTCTTGGGGTTTTAAAACGGTTTTTGCATCATCACGGTACAGCGCCGCCGAACAATGCACGCATCTACACTGGCACCGGTATGTCAGGGCAATCATTGCCGTATTATCAAGCCCCGGCATAAAATACGGTAGGAATTTCGTTACCGAATTGTAATAAAATTTTAAAAGGGCGCGCACAAGGGGGGTTTTATGGTAAGGAAATAACTTCAGCTTGATATAGTTGGCCAGTTCAATTATTAAGCTATTTAGCTTTTTCGCAATCATTTATATTGGGAACTGATTAGTTGTTCAATCGCATTGATAAATATATTATATAAAACACCGGTGAATAATTTTAACATACTAATCATGCATATACAACCGGTAAAATTTAACGCGTTCGCCGCTAATTCCCCGCACTTGCCGTCGATGATTCCGAATGGGTTGACATAACCACGGACCTGTGTTAAAGTAACTGCAAAATGAATATCGCGTTGATTCGTCCTCCCAAAATTTCCGGCGCTTTCGAAAAAATACTCATTCAGGAGCCGATAAATCTTGCTTACATTGCCGCTTATCTAAAAAATAAAGATTTTAAAGTGACTATTTGGGATTTTGAAGTCGAACCATATTCGAAAAAAATATTATCCGAAAAAGTAAAAAATAGCGCGATTAATATCGCCGGCATCACCGCGATGACGCCGACTATTGCCAATGCCCATTTAATCGCCCAGACGCTAAAGAATATCGATCCCTCTCTAAAGACTATCGCCGGCGGGCCGCATGTTTCGGCTCTGCCGGAAGAATCGCTTTCAGAATTCCCGGCTTTTGATTATATCGTTATCGGCGAGGGGGAAAAACCGATGCGGGCACTGTGCGAAAAAATCAAAGAACACGGCGCGCCGGATACATTAAACGCGGTTGGCTGGCGGGAAAACGGAACGGTTAAAATCCACGCTGTGCCGGACTTTATTGAAAATCTCGATACACTCGACTTTCCGGCCCGTGAACTTTTCGAACCAAAATACTACCGGAATATTTATGCCGCCGGCATCGACCGGCCTAAAACAAAATCCACCGCGATGTTTACTTCCCGCGGCTGCCCGCATCAATGCACCTTTTGTGCGGTTAAGACGACTCTGGGCGATAAAGTACGCTCGCGCAGCGCAAGGAATGTAACAAAAGAACTCTTCTTGTGTAAAACAAGGTTTGGTTATAATCATATCACGTTTGAGGACACAAATATAACTTTCGACCGGCAGCGTTTCCTGGAAATCTGCTCTGGTTTAAAAGACCTGAAACTATCCTGGGATTGCCAGACAAGAGTGGATTTGGTTGATGAACCGCTTATTAAAATCATGCGGGACGCCGGTTGTTTAAAAATTGCTTATGGCATCGAATCTGGCAGCCCGCGCATCTTAAAACTAATGAGAAAAAATATTGATTTAGACCAGATAAGGCAGGCTTTCCGCTGGACAAAACAAAACGGAATTATCGCCTGCGCGTTCTTTATCCTGGGCGCGCACCCGCAAGAAACAAAAGAAGATATAGAAATGACCCGGTCACTCCTTTTCGAAACCGCGCCGGACGTTTTTCAGTTAAGCATTATCTGCCCTTATCCGGGCACGCAAATTCACGAGCTGATGAGAAAAGAAAACCTGCTTATCCGCACCGATTGGTCAAAGTTTAATTTTATGCACACTGCCCCGATTTGGGGCACAAAATTCATCGCTGCTTCTGAGCTCATAAAAATCCAGAAAAAAATATATTTTCAATACCTCTTTTCTCCTAAATTTTTATATAAGGTCGCTAACAGAAAATATCGTTTGCGCCAGTTACTTCATCTTTTAAAAATCGGCCTTCTTCTTGTCTATTACCTTATTTTTGAAAAACGCCGTTAATTCTCTGCATTTTTCTCTTGTAATCAAACCCCAATACTCCAATATCGTCCGTGCTATTTTCATCTTACTTTTGCCCTGGCGCCGGTCAAACCTTAAATTCACCCCGACTTCATCCATTTTCGGCGCAAATTTACTGATTTTGACAAGTATTTCAGCCATGGAAACAAAACCCCGGGATTCGATGAATTTATCCCCGTAAAGCGTTTGTGCCTGTTTTAGAATTTCCATGCGGTAAGCACGGAAAAAAGTTGTATAGTCTTTTATGCCCGCAATCGGGAAAAAAATTTTCAGAATATAATTTACGCTGTTACTTAAAAGCGCCCGCAACGGGGGTAATTTTACGATGCGGCTCGTCCGGTGGTAACGGGAGGCGATACTCAGGTCACAACCGCTTCTGATTTTAGCGATGAGGCTTGAAAAAATTTCCGCGGGGTGAGTGCAATCACAATCCAAGGTTATCAGGATATCGTCATTTTCTGCCTGCCGGGTTACCCAGGATATGCCCCTGCGGAAAACAGCTCCTACCCCGCAATTCATTTTAAAATCAATTACGTCGATTTTGTTATAAGATGAGAACGCCTTGGCGAGCTCCGACGTCCTATCGCTACTACCGTCATTGATCACGACAATATGCGCCGGCAGTTTTATTGCAGATAAAGTAGCATCGATATCTTTTAGTACCGCTTCAATATTTTTTTCCTCATTAAATGCGGGTAAAAGTATAAATATCACATCTGCCCCCCGCTTCTTTCAACAAGTTCTTTTGTCGGCATAAGCTCATAGGCGGATTTTAACCTATTCATAATATGCCGGCATATTTCATTCCGGTAAGAAAAATTCCGGAAAAAAGGGATGTGCAGGTTGTATTTTTTAAAATCCACAAGGTCCAGGCCATGGAACAGATATGACAGCGGCGCATTTGATTTTCTAAGCATATTAAACCCTAAATCAAAAATCCTCTTTCCAAATAAAAACGCATATGAACTGTGCAATGGCAATCTCAAATACGGCATAACCGAAACCGGAACTTCCCAGATATCTTCGCTGCCGCTTTTCCATAAGCACCTGCTATCCGGCCGATAAATTGCGAGCGGGGCCAGGCCAAAAGAAAAACGCCCGGTCTTAAGCTTAAGATTTTGCCTGCGCCAGAGCGAATGCCCAAGCTGCAAGGCAAAAGATGCGAAAAATGAAGGCAAAAGCGATGCGTCATAAAGATATTCCTTTGAAATTAAAACTTTAAGCACGCGTTCATTCACGCTAAAAATGGGGGCGCGAAAGCCCACGGGATAAATCCCGCCTGCCTCCTTGATCTTTTCTGCCCCTAAATCAATTTCTTCTGATAGCTCTTTATCCGGCAGCTGACAAAAATTTTCCCGATGATGCAATGTGTGGTTAGCGATTTCATGCCCTTCCCCGACAATCCGTTGGATTAAATTCTTGTGGACCGCTTTGACTGCATCTCGCCCCACGATAAAAAAGGTTGCTTTTATAGAGTGTTTTTTGAAAAGTTCCAAAAAGTTAAAAACCCCCTCGCCATAGACCGGATCCAGCTCATCCGGCGGAGAGAACTCTCGCCCCAGATACCGGTAATAAGTCCAAAGCCCGTCGACATCAACTTGAACGGTGCCAAACATATTTGCCTCTTATATCCTCAACTACCTGTTTAATTTTTACCGTAATAGAATTTAAGCTTTTGAGTAGCGACCGTTCAAATATGATTTCCGGGATATACAACCCTTTAAAATTAATTTCACCCCGCAGCAAATTAGTAAATAATGTTTTATTTAATACAGGCTCGGCATATTCTTCTGAAAAAAAATGCACTTGTTCGACCCAATCCTCGTTAAATTCCGGATTAATTTTTTTAAAATATTCGTAACTGTCTTCTAATGGAAATTTCCGCACAGCACCCTGCATATATACGGGAAGATATATAAACGTTTTTCCGGTAAAAAGAGTCGAATCGATAATAATTCTTGGCGCCTTATCTTCAGCCGAGCAATTAAAAAGCCAATAGCCCTCTTTTAAAGGGTTTTTAAGTTTTATAAGATAGCCCGCCGCTGATAAATACTCTAAATCGCCGATCCAACCGTATTCTTCGCCGGCCGCCGGACAAATTCTTAATGCCTGCGTCGCGGGAATAGATAAAATTATAATATCATGGCGTTTTTGCGTCCGCGCCGCATACACCTGCCACCTTTTATTTTCCTCATCATAAAAAATATTTCGGACAGGGTTATCCAGCAAAACCTCCGCACCGTCTTTTTTAACTTTATCGCACATCGCTTTAAACACCTGATTCAGCCCGCCCCGCAAATACCCGATTCTATTTTTCTTATCTTCCCTTAAGCGCGCCCAAAGATAGGCGGCATTAATATCAGAATTTTTAGAGAATTTAAATTCAAGAAGCGGGCGAAAAAAAACGTCAAAGGCTTCCTTGCCGCATTTTTTTATAATATACTCATCGATATTATACGCGGACGACGGCAAACCGCTTTTATTGAACTTATTTTCAATAAAAAAAATTCCTGTTTTTATCTTAGATAAAAGGGTCAATCCCGGCAGGCGCAACACGTCCATAAAATTATTTAACTTATATAGCTTTTCTCCGAACACCCCCGCCTGTTTGGTGTTTTTCCAAAAAATTTTGTCGCCCAATCCCAGCTCTTTTACAATACGTAAAAACTCAGCATCCTTACGGCTAAAATAATGATTAAATTTTTCAACCAGTACCCCGTCAAGATTCATGCTTGCCGCCAAACCCCCAGGATACGGGCGCTTTTCATATACAGTCACCTTCGCCTCTTGAGATAAATGCTTTGCGGCCAGAAGACCGCTAAAACCAGCACCGACTATTCCGATATCCATGGTTAAATTAATGTGTTCTGATTTGGGACTTGAGTAAAAAAAACAGGTTTATAAACTGCACCGCGAACTCATGCCAGCTTCGAATCTTTATCAAGCGTCTTAAAAAATACCGGGGCCGCAGGTAAAACTTCCGCACAGCCTTGTTCCTTAACTGCCAGACCTCGCTGGCATTTTTCTGCCAAGCGGGGAATTTGGTGCGGTCAAGACAATAGCCCTCAAGTATTGCCGAATTTTCCGGTTTGATTTTGTCTCGGATATTCGAACCGTAATCCGGGACAAATATGGAAAACGAAGCGTAATCACAATCTAGTTCACAAGCAAATTTTATCGTATCCTCTATCTCTTGCCGGCCCTCATCCGGCAGCCCGATAATAAAAAACCCAATGGTTTCTATCCCGTGCTTTTTACACATACCGAAGGCGTCGGTTATTTGGCTATTTTTGAGGTGTTTATCGAGACGCAACAATACCTCTTCATTTTTAGTTTCCACGCCGAACTGAACCGTATGGCAACCCGCCTGCTTCATTTCCAACAATAGCTCTTCATCCACGCAATCCGGACGTGTCAGACAATCCCAGCTTAAAACAATACCCTCTTTCTTAATCGCCCGGCAAATGTCCAGACAATGCTGTTTGTCGGCTGTAAACGTAAAATCCGGGAAATGGACTTCCCGCACCCCGAGCTTGCCCAGGGCATGAAGTTCATGAATAAGATTATTTATATTTCGCTTGCGAAAAGGGATTTTTGAACTGGAACAAAACTTGCAGTTAAATTTACATCCGCTGCTTGCCAGAACGCATGTAAACGGGCGATAGCGCGCCTGAGGCATATAATATTTAGCCAGCGGGAAAGACCTGTGCGCGGGGACAGGATAAGAAAAGTTATCGTTAAAATCGCCGAAATTTTTTATTATAGAATCGTGATCGCGATACGCGATACCAGGCAATGAACCCCGTTCGCCTTTTAAAAAAAGCAAACTACCGATTTCGGTAAAGTCTAAAATAACCGCATCCAAAAAACTATACCGTCTTAGAGTCTTTTCGCTTTCAAAACGCAGAAAACCGGCATTTGCCAAGATTTTTACGCCAAGTTTTGTTTTGAGCTCCTTAAAGAGCGCAAAATCTTCGTCCTTGCTTGCGGCAGAACTCAAAGCCACGATGCCATCATATCCTCCCTGTTTTATAAACTCAAAAGTTTGCGTTGCATCTAAATTTTCAACAATGGCGTCCAAAACAGTTACGTTGTAATGCGCCCGGAGAATTCCGTTAATTACTAAAAGGTCAATCGGCGGCCAGTAATAAAACGCTTTTGCGGAAGAACTGCAGTATTGATCGCGCAAATATCTGGATGTGCCGGGCGGATTAAGCAATAATATCTTTTCCATTTTTCTTACGAGTATAACATATCTTTTTCGAAAGGGCAAACCACGCCCCATCTGTCGCTATCCGGCCAAAAAATAGTTCGCGCATCAATATCTTGCCTTAATTTTAAATCTGCTATATAATTTTCTTAGCATGAGTAAAAATTTTGGGGCTAAGTTAAGAATCCAGCAGAAACAGCTGCAGAAGATGCTGCTATCGGCAAAAATGCAGCAATCGATGCATATGCTGCAAATGTCCGTCTTGGACCTGCAGCAACTTATTGCCGAAGAATTATCGACTAATCCCTTTTTAGAAGACGCCACCGTAAAAAAAGACAGTAATCTTGATGAGGCCGCCGCGCAAAAAGACAAAAACGAACTTGAACTCGACTGGCTGGAGCATGACAGCATTTGGCTTTCGGACTACTTTGATAAAAACAAGTCAATCTATTTAGGCGAAAAACATGACTTCAAGCAAATGCTCCTAACAACCAGCTCCACTTTACAAGAAGAATTGCTTGCTCAATTTAGATTACTAAACGATGACCCTCAAAATATGCGAATCGCCGAACAAATTATCGGTAATATAAACGATAACGGTTATCTTGTGGCCGGGACAGAAGAAATCGCCGATACCCTTGACTGTCCGCAAAAGAATATCGAAGAAGTGTTGGAACAAGTTCAAACCTTAGACCCGCCTGGAGTCGGCGCAAGAAGTTTAAAAGAATGCCTTTTGATTCAACTCAAAAAAAAAGGAAAAATAAACTCCCTGGAAATGGCCGTCGTAGAAAATCATCTCGATGAACTTGCGGCAAAAAAGTATAAACAAATCGGTAAATCCTTAAACCTATCTCTGTCCCAGGTAAAAACCCTTGCGCATTCCATTATCGGTCTTAATCCCAAACCGGGACGCAATTTCGCCCCGGAAGCTAAGGGAATTATCCCGGATATTATACTGGAAAAAACGGCCCAGGGGCATGAGGTCGTCATAAACAGCTATAATCTGCCCGTACTTTCGATCAGTCAACTATATAAGAACGCATTAAAAAATAAAGAGTGCCCGGAACAAACACTGAATTTTTTAAAAGAAAAGCTTAAAAACGCACAAGATATGCTAAACGGGCTAAAGGCAAGACATATCACCCTGAAAAACATAACTGAATGCCTGCTCGCAATTCAGGATGATTTTATGCAAAAAGGATTATCCGCGTTAAAGCCCATGACTTTAAACGATATCGCACGGAAATTGGGTATACATCCTTCCACCGTAAGCCGGGCTATCGCCAACAAATTCATTCAAACGCCGTACGGGACGGTTGAACTGAAAAAATTCTTTTCTCACGCCGTCGGCGCAAAAGAAGATAACCTGTCAAATCAAAAAGTTATGGAGATACTCTCTGAGTTGATTAAAACGGAGCAAAAAGAAAAACCAATAAGCGATCAAAAAATAATCGAGATTTTAAAAAAGAAAAATATACAGATTTCCCGCCGCACAATCACAAAATACCGCAATATCCTGAAAATTCCCACAGCGCACCTACGGAAAAGGTGAACTGGTAAGGTCTATATTTTTCGACCAGGATACATTAGGGGAATTTATATCGATAATCGCCAATTTTTTTTTAATCGCACCCTCCGCGCTAAAAATCCACAGCTGCGCTTCATTATTTTTATTATGCAGCGGCAGAATACAGCTAAAATATTTACCGCTATTTATCCATTGCGGCATTCTGGCGGCTGTGGGGATATTCAATTCATTGCCGCCGTCGGCATCCATGGTCGTCAATCCTTCTGCTTCGAAAACGATTCTATTATTTGTCGACCAGTTGAGCCTTCCTGTTTTCGGATCGTCAAAAGATATTTTTTTCAGCTCTGAAGAATAGATATTGCCCACCCAAATATTTTCAATACCGCAAAAAGCGATTTGCGTACCGCCGGGCGACCAGGAAAAATTCTCTTTACAGACCGCTTCCGGCGTATTAACCTTGCGTAAATTCGTTCCATCCTGACTCATTACCCAGATCTGCCCTTCGCGCAAAAAAGCGATATACAGCCCGTCCGGGGACCAGCAGATTTGCCTAATTTCGCCCGGCTCAAAAAAGGCCGTAAGTTGTTTTTGAATGTTTTCTTCTAAATCCAGAAAATAAATATTAGACACTTGCGCTAAATTGGTTCCGGCAAAAACAAGCCATCTGCCTTGCGGGGCCAAATCGGCGCAGGCATATTCCAAAGACAGGTCTTCAGTTAATTTAGTTTGATTTTTTCCGTTCGCATCTGTTATCCAGAGACCATTATTATATTCATAAATTATGCTGCGGTTTCCCGGCCCCCAAACAGGATTCGCACCTTCCGTAACCGGCAGATCAAATTGATTGTTTTTACTCACGATATGAATCTTCGCATCCTTACCGACATATAACCCTTGAGTCGAAGTCGTAAAATAGCCGATGCTAAGCGGAAATCCACGGGTGTCTCTTACTTGGTCGGATAAAGTTATCAAGTATGCTGTCGACGGCCAAAGCGGCGCATAAGGTCTAAAGGTGAGTTTATTCTTATCCCAGATAAATTTACCGGGAGTTTTTGGCCAAATCAGAAAATTCTTTTCTACCGATTTTTTTTCCATTTCATTATTAAAAGTAATGTTGATATCCGTAGTTGCTTGAATATCATTTGCTGCGTATTCCGGATACACCTCGCTGATGTATGCCGAAAGCGGCTCGGCATACGCATTGCGGACTAAAAGCAAGCTCAATAAAGTTAAAATTATACCTGATATCTTACGCATTTGGTTTTTATTATGTTTTTATTTATGATTTTATTAAGGCCAGTGCTTCCATGCGTGTTTTTTGGTTCTGCTTGAAAATACCGCGCACGGCGCTGGTAACGGTATGCACACCTGGTTTTTGAACGCCCCGCATACTCATACATAAATGCTCCGCTTCGATTACTACTAAAACACCGAGTGGTTTTAATTTTTTCATAAGCAAATCCGCAATCTGAGTAGTAAGGCGTTCCTGCACTTGCAAGCGGCGGGCATAAATATTTATTACTCTTACCAATTTACTTAAGCCCGTAACCCGGTTGTTCCGCGGGATATAGGCAACGTGGGCTTTGCCTAAGAAGGGTAAAAAGTGATGTTCGCATATCGAATAAAGCGGGATGTTTTTCAATAAAACAATTTCGTCATGATCCTCGGCCAAAAAGATTTCCAACTCCTTCTCCGGGTTTTCGCCGATACCGCTGAATATCTCCTCATACATCGAAGCAACCCGTTCCGGGGTCTTAAGCAAATCTTTGCGGCGGGGATTCTCTCCGATCGCTTCCAAAATAATTTTTACGGCTTTACTTATCTTATGCTTATCCACATCTGCCTCCTCTTTCATCCGACACTGCGCAATTCCATTATATCTGAAGCGAATAACCGGTTATCTTTAGTCAGCATTATAACTACATTTTTACCGCCGTTTACAAGTTTATGTTCTTTAGCCAATTGTACGCACTTATCCAAAGTCTGTTGCAGATTACCGAATTTTTTTACCATTATCGGATAAACGCCCCAAAATAAAATCATTCTTTTAAAAACATCCTCCTTGGAAGTAATACCGACAATAACGGAATTAGGACGCAAACGGCTCAAAGAAAACAGAGGACCCGCGTTTTGGGTAGGCACGATGATGGCTTTTGCTTTTGCATTTTCAGCGATATTCACCGCCGCATAACTAAACACGCCCATTAAGCCTTCTCCCTGAGGAAAAAAAGGTGTATTTTGGACCATTTTTTTTAAATGCCTCTCCGTCTGTTCAGCAATAGCTACCATGGTTTTCAATGATTCAACCGGATACCTGCCTACCGCTGTTTCCTCAGAAAGCATTAGCGCATCCGTCCCGTCAAGAATAGCATTAGCGATATCGGATGCTTCCGCCCGCGTCGGCTGCGGGCTGTTTACCATCGATTCCAGAATTTGCGTAGCCGTAATTACCGGCCGATTCAAACGATTGGCCTTTTTGATTATTTCTTTCTGTAAAAACGGCACCTCTTCCAACTTTACCTCTATTCCTAAATCACCCCGCGCGACCATAACCGCATCGCTGACGTTAATGATTTCATCTATGTTTTCAAGTGCAATTTTCCTTTCAATCTTCGCGATCACAAAAACATTGTTTTTTTTGCGTGACAAGTACCTCTTAACTTTCAAAATATCTTTTGCGCTTTGGACAAAAGAAACGGCCACAAAATCTATGCCTAAATCAAGGCCGTATTTTAGACATTTTAGGTCAAAATCCGTTACCGCGTTCAAGTTCAAAAACTGCCCGGGACAGCTGATCCCTTTTTTAGGATAGATCCTGCCCGCGGTCAATACCTCACACATCGCATCTTCTTTCTTTTTGGCCGTAACCACAAGCTTAACCAAACCATCATTCATATAAACTATACTCTTCTTTTTTAAAGAGCGGATAAAATCAAGGGTATTGACCGAAACAGCATTTGATGTGCCGATAATCTCCTTAGGGGTCAAGAGAAAATTTTGCCCTTTTTTCAATTCAAAAAAATCTTGCTTGAGAGTTCCGATGCGCACTTTCGGCCCCGGTAAATCCTGTAATAGCGCCGTCGAACATTTTAAACTCGCATTTAACGATTTAATTAACTTGATCAGCTTACCATGCTCGGCAAAATGTCCGTGCGAAAAGTTAAACCGGGCCACATCCATGCCGGACAAAATCATCCTCTTTAAAATTTCCGCCCGAGCGCATGCCGGCCCGATCGTGCAAATAACTTTAGTTTTATTCCAGTATTGTCTCATCTTCTCACTCTCGCACTGCGCCAATGCTCGTAAACATACTCCATCATCCGATGCCGATCGTCAACATCCATTTCTTCATTTTTGAGCCCAGCTTCAAAATGGTAAGTCCAGTCATACGCGCTCTTTTTCAGCCAGATAACCTTGCCCGAAATAAAAACCGGCACGATACTGCCCGGCAGCCATATCTCAAGCTTGATAAGGCATCCCGCATCTATCCTGCGGTTTAAATAAGCCCGAAACCCTTCGCGGCTGAAATTGGTCAGCATAACGAGCCCATGTAAACCATTTTCCGTTTCAAACGCGCCTTCAAGAAAAGCTCCCAGACGCGCATACCTTCTCTTATCTTCATCTTTCATTTTATTCGTCCCCCTCTTAATTGCGCTGGAAATAAAAATCATCTTCTTTTCAAAGGTTCCTAAAAACAAAGGAGTGTCTTTATTTTATCATATTAACTCGGAAATTCAAGCTTGAGCATTTTATTGAGCATTTTATTGCCGTGCCCGCACTACAATTCCAGAGCATCCAATGCGCGCAAACCAAAATACATAGGAAGAAAAATTGAAAAAAAACTCAAAAGACCAATAAAAACGCCGGCGCACAGAAGTAATCTTTCAAAAAGATACTGCGAAATTTGCTCCGTGACCAAAAGATGAAAAGGAAAAGCCAATGCCCCTACCGCTACGGCGATATACAAAAGCGACAACACCAGCGCAAGCGTGCCGCCAAAACCGGATACGATCTGTGCCGGATTATCTTCCTTGAAATTCGGCAAAGCCGCACCCAGTCCAACGCAAATAGCCGTAAGGGAGAAACACATCAATACCACCACAAGCTCAGATATTATCATTAATCGCAAATGCACCCCTAACATGATATTTGAAATAGTAATTAAACTCAAACTGATAATAAGCGAGGTTATGCCATTTAACCAGAACTTTTCAAATAAAAGCTGCCCCCGCCTCATCGGGGCAAGCCCCAAAATCCAGAACCGTCTTCCTTCCAGACTGAATTGCGGATATACAAACCTTACCGATAACGACGCAAGGGTTAAGTTGGTCGACGCCAAATTTAAAAAGCTTATAATATTTTTCCAAAACGGGAGAATATTTTCGTAGCCTAAAGTACGAATATTGGTAAAATAAATCCCCAGAAGTCCGAAAAAGATTGTAAATTGCGACCATTGCAGCGGATCACGCCAAAACGTTTTTAAGTCTTTTAAAATTAAAGCCCTCATCTGCGGCGTCAAAAATGTCGCCCGGCTTATAACCTTATCCAAAAATCCCTTGCCTGCCAAATAAATTTTAAAGACGCAGGCAAAAGATGATTTTGTCCAGCCGTCGTAATAAATATTTGCGGCAATAAATACCGCAAGCTGGGTAAAAAATAACGCATTACTTACAAGTATAAGCCACCAGAAAATACAAGCTTTATAATCTGCCCCGATTAACCTCAACAACCCCTCGCAAATCCAGTAATTAGGAGAAAACGCGAATTGAGAAAAGCTGAAATGAGGGATAAAATTGGTGAGCAGGAACAAAATTTCATTTTCCGCTTCCTGGTGCGCCCGGCCCATAAAAATTATCACCGCGGCCGAAACAATAAATACGCCGATCGCCGCCATGCCCATAAACCGATAAAGACGCACGGACAAGTATCGTGTAATAAGCATGATTATAATCGAACCGATGCTTACGGCGATTACGGCAAAGGGAATGAAAAAAATAATCATGGCAAAATAAAAATTCCACGCCAGCGACCGCACCACCGCGTAAGCGCTCAAAATAGGGATCAAAAAACATAAAAACATCCAGGAACTTAAAATCAGCGTATCAAATAATTTAACAAAAAATATTGTTCTGTATTCAATCGGCAGCGTAAAAAGATACCCTGTTTCCTGAGATTTAAAAGTTGTGGAAAAACAAATAATGCAGTTTGAAAATATCAGCATTATAAATAAACCCATAAAAAATAAATACAGCAGGCGGTCGATGATAAACGTCCCCAGATACCCCATTGATTGCAAAAACAAAAACGCCCGATAAGGCACATAATACGTGCCGGCTAAAATAGCGCCAACCATGAGCCAGACGACGCAAATCTTCAGAACAGAATGCCGCTTAACTGCGTAAATTTTATTTCTGATAATTTTCGCCCGCAATATTAAAATTTTTGAAATGTCATTCATGCAGACAACTCTTCCTCCGTCAAACGCAGAAAAATATCTTCTAAATTTACTCCGCTGCCGGCGGCCTGCCCAAGCTCGCCTAACGTGCCTAAGGCAATAAGTTTTCCTCTATCGATAATACCGATACGGTCGGATAATTCTTCGGCGATACTCAAGGTGTGCGTAGAAAGAAAAATCGTCACTCCTTCCTTGGCCTTTTTTTTTGAGCATATCTTTCACCAGATGAACAGAATGCGGATCCAGCCCCACCATCGGCTCATCAATAATCATTACCCGCGGCTCGTGTAAAAATGCAGCGGCAAAAACAAGTTTTTGCCTCATGCCGTGCGAATAATTTTCGATTAACTTATCCTGATGCGCTTTAAGGCCAAACGCGCGCAAAAGTTCGAACTTTAACGCTTCCTGCCCGGAATTGTTTCTGCCGGGATAGAGCCCGTCAACAAAATCGAGAAACTCACGTGCCGTAAGTTTATCGTAAAGAAACGGGAAATCGGGAATGTAGCTAATTAAGGCTTTCGCTTGGATATAATCTTTTTGCACGTCATATCCTCCCACGAAAATGCGGCCGGATGTGGGCCGGAGTAAACCGACCAAGCTTTTTATCGTTGTGGTTTTGCCGGCGGCATTGGGGCCGAGAAATGTAAAAAATTCCCCTTGGGGAATCTCTAAAGATAAATCGTCGACCGCAACCAAATCATTAAATGTCTTTGTTAAATGTTCGATTTTAATCATTTATAATCCATCACCTCCAAACTGATTTTACCGATAACGTTGGCAATCTCCAACTGCTTGTTTAAGTCCCCTTCTAAAAACTTAATATGCGTGACATCGGCAACACTTTGACCGAACGCGGGGTCAATATCTATCCACTCACCCACATATACGCTGCACCAGGCATGATAGTAAAAACGGCCTTCGTTATACGTCAGGCCTACATTAATTTTTGTCGGGATACCTAGAGCACGGGTCAGAGCCGCATATAAAGCCGCATGCTCGTTGCAATCGCCCTCCCGCGTTTCTAACACGTCAATCGCCGAGGGAATGCTGACAACCGGGGTTTTGCGGATATTTTCATAAACCCAGCGATTAATGTTCTGGGCGATAACCCAGCTGTTTTTCTCCTTATTTACAATTTTGCGCGCCAATGTTCTGATTGCGGCATCGTCACTTTGAATAAAATCCGAAGCTTCAACGTACTGCGGATAATCTTTGATTGGTATTCCCAATGCCTTCTCCGTATCGGGTGTTTCACGCAAAATTTCAAAAGTTACAACATTTCCATCTTCTGCCGGTTTTGAAATTCTCTGCCTAGAACTATCCAACATAAAATTTTCGGCGATGCCGGTAAACTTTACCTTTAAATACTCAAGACTTTCCTTGGGCAAAATAACGTTTGAAGCCAGCGAAAAATGCTCTGTAAGTTCGATGTCGTTTTGCATTACATTTCGATATATGCGAGAAACCCGATCCGCACTTTCCTTTAAAAGCACCCATCCCAAAAGCGTTTCTTCCCGCAAGATTTCACCCTTGAGATTTACCCAGGATATCTGTTCGATATTGCGGTAATTCGATTTCACGATAAAAGCTTCCACGGATTCATCTTGAAAAACTATTTTTTCTTTTCCCGCAACTTTTATCGCGAGCGGCTCAAATTCCAAAGTAAACGGATTAAACACTTCGATATTATATTCGGCGCCGACTTTGAGTTTCCCGAAAAAACTGAACGGGCTGATGATGCTGGCAACTACAATGCCTTTTTTGCGCGGCAAAACAATTTTTTTTCTTGTAATTTTACCGCGCGAATTTATTTCAAGATGCATAATCCGCTGTTCTTTATCCACTTCTCCTTTGACTTGCGTCGAGTGCATACCGGAATTCAGTTCAAAGTTAAAGCTCCTCAAACGATACGCTCCATCCACTAAGGCCTGGCCGTTAAACCACACCCTGTTTCTTTTTTTTAACAAAACAAAATTCATCCAGGTCCGGTTAACAATCTGGAAGCCGGAAACGTTTTTTTCAAGCATCGCCGGTTCGATTGACGTATGCACAAAGCCGATAGGACATTCATTAAAATAAATTCCCAGCCATTGATCGCTTAAAAGGGTATCTTTGGAAAGAAACGGGTAGTAGGCCGAATTTTGGGACTTTAATATTATTTCTTTAGAAAATAAAATTCCCATCATTATCAGCCAAAAGATAATAATGGAAACATTTAAAAATTTTTTTAAATTGACCTTACTTGCCATCTAACGCGAAGGTTTAAAATCCTTTTACGTCGACTTTGCTCACAATCCGCAGGAATTTTATGCCGATATCGAATTTTTTTTCGCTAGCATCATTTTCCTTAAACCAAATAACCTCTCCGATAGCATAGTAAGGCAAGGTAGAGCTGGAAAGATTCATCTCGATGCATATTTTAGAACCCACATTAAGCCGGGAATCCGTAGTTATGCGCAAACCGCCGGTAGAGATGTCTTTTGCTTCGGTACTTTCAAGCTGGTGTTCATTTTCAATACGGTGTCGCACGTGCATCTTTTGCATTAAACGTTTATGTTTGCGTTTTTCTTGCGTCATAAATTCTCCCTCCTTTAATGTAATGAGCGCATTACTTATGGAGCATCAGCGACATAAGTGATCTGCGCGAATTTACCTCTATTTTTCTTTTTTTTAATTCCGGCATTGATAGACGATGTCCGTTCGCGGCAGATACGTAACGCTCACATCTTCCACTACGGCCTGCTCTTTAAAAGCATTGTTCAGGTCCCCGTCTCCGGAAAAAAGATATATCCGGTATTCGATATCCGCAGATGTATCTCCGCCAATCGGGCCGCCGCTTGCGGGAACCGCGCTTGCCGGCGCCGGATCCCGCGAACCCGGTATTGCCGTCAAATCTTCACCGCCGGAAAAATTGGTGGTAAGATAAACTTTTTCTGTCGCCGTCTGGGCATTATCCGACATCGTCACCCCAGCGGAAATGGTTCCCCACTCGATAATGTTAGAGGAACCGCTGCTGGTCGGATCAAACGAGCCCGAGGTATATACCCCCTGCCAGGGGATAATACGCACAGTATCAATATCAAACAGATTTCCCATCCCCACAAACCTTACCGGCCGGTCAGTCGCATCCTTCAAAGGTTCATTGGTACTTGCAGATAAAGAGCCGGCCGGATAATAAACCGCAGCATCAACCTGGCTTCCGGTCACTATCCCCAATCCCCCCCGCACCTTAATATATAGGGATTTATCCGCATAGTAACTGGCAAAAGGAAAAGTCTTGGTCCCGTCAATTGAATTATGCCCCAGCCAGCCCCAATCATTACAATAAATCATCAACTGCGGTTGGCTAACTACGCTATAAGGTTTTACATCCGGTATCGGCGCGAAATAAATATACCCCGTACCGTCGTAATTAACCCAAGCGTTATATATCTGATTATCCACATTACCAGTTGGTTCAGTATAAATATCATACGTCTGGGGAAAGCTGCAATAGGCCGCTCCTGTACCAAACTGTAAATGGCTGACATTCATAAACCGCTCATGACAATCAGTACTTTTGGGCCCAGGCGGGGTCGGACAGGTAGCTGTTGGCGCGACAAAAGGCGCCCAAGCCACAGGTATAGCCGGCCAGGGCAGGTTCAGACGTAAACCGCTTTTGCTAGCGCTGGTCTCATCGATCATCCGCACCCGGACAGAAAAATCGCTGAACTTCCATTTAGTGCTGTTCAATTCTAATTTCGGGAAATAATCCACCCCGGCGGAGAAGCTGCCCGTAGGCCAGGTCCGTAAATATCCGTTCCCGCTTCTATTAATCTCAAATCTTTGCTCAAGCGCTACCCATTCCCCGGCCTGCGTACCGCTGGTATCATAATCTTCCTCAAAATCATCCCAGAAGCCATTTTTTATGGCGTCGGCGATCTTAACCGCGGTATTCGAATCGTAGATATGCGCTTCCAAAGCTGCGTAGTTTATGGGGCAGGAGTCTTTCCAGGTAACTCGCGCGGTGGTAGAGGCGGCATTGTCAAATTCTACGCGGCTGGTCTGGTATATTTTGCTAAATATATGGACGACTTTCTTGATCTTCTTTTTGGCGCCCTGAAAAGAACCGATACACTCAATTTCATAATAACCGCCCCCATCAAAACAAAAATGGGTGGAATTAGTTACGCCCCGATTTGGATCAGACTGAGTTTTTACGCTATCCCGGTTTGCTGCGGAAATAATACCCAGGCCGGCCGGATTTTGCGCGTAATCTAAAAACCGGTGCAACTCACCCCGGGCGGATAAAAAATTAAATACATTTATATCCGGGCTCACCCCATCAAAGGGGTTACTCGCGCGTTGCGTTATAATCGCCGCCGCCAGGTCATTACATTCAGTATCGCTATCCATCATCGGCCGCAACACGGCTTTTAATACAACTTGGGGCGCGGTATTAACATTTACAAATACTTTGTCCGTATGTCCGGCCTGCAAGCCCATTGTTTCACTTAATGTATAATCCCCCGTATCCGCCTGTCCATAAAGCGTCACATAATTCTTAATACTGTTAAAAGCCGCATCGCCAATGCCGCTTGCCAGTTTAATTTCCTCGACCGAAGAGAACCGGCTGTCGGGAAGAGTCAGGTCGCGCAAGCTAATTAAATTCTGCGCCTGAGCAGAACTCAAGCCCAATTCTTCGAGCATATCACTAAGGTTTGCACTGGCCGCCTGGAAAGCGTTGATATCAATCCTGCCGGCACAATCGATTACTTTTAATTTATAAGTACCGCCGGCAAAAGTTCCGGAAATACCGTCCCCAAAAACTGTATTTAAACCATCAAACGAAGGATAAGTCGCCCCGTCAATATCAACGAGAACGCCGCTAGCGGAAACATCCCCCTGATACCACCAGGCCTCAGCTGTCGTATCGTAAGCATTTTGCTTTATGCCCTCAGTTCCGTATTTTAATTCCTCAATTGCCTGGGCAATGCCGGCTTCGGCAATTAATTCCGCTTTTATTAATTTGGTATAGTTAGTTGACGCTTTTAACTCCAGCTGCGCAAAGACAGTAAATCCTACGGCTACGACCGATAAAACCGCAAGAATCCCTACGGCCAAAATTAACGCTATCCCGGATTTCTTTTTTACCTTCATTGTACTTCTTTAAAATTATAACATAGCTACAGTTGGCATACAAATAAAAAGCCAAATACCTACATAAGTCACGACCCTAAAAATAAAGGGGCAGGATTAACCTGCCCCTTTATTTATATTTTTATATAAATTTACTTTACTTGATTATTCAAATACTACATCATCTAAATAGAATTCACAGCCTTCCGGAGCGGCCATGGAATTAGTCACCCAGCAAAAACCAGCGCTGATATAAGATAAGTCTAAGCCGGTCAGGTCAATAGTGTACTGCTGCCAATCTGTGCTCAATTCTATCGGGCCGACAGACGCCGTATCCGAATCGGAATATGTCCCGGTTAACCCGCCCATCTTAAACTCCATGATCTGCTCGCCGCCCTTTTCTCCTCTGACCCAAAAACTAAGCTTGGTTGCGCCGGTCAAGTCAAACCCACCTTTTCGCTCACCCCAGTTATTCGGCGGCCATTGCCAATACATTCCCGCCCAGCCAGCGCCTTGGGATCCTTCGGCCGTATAGGTAACTTTAATACAAGTGGTTCCGGAATGCGGATTGTCGCTATGGCCTTCTGTATAACGGATATCTCCGTAATCTCCCATCCAGCCAGAAGCGATATAATGGTTATCTCTGCTGCTGCGGTTGGAATAAACTACAAAGGGATCAAAATCAGCCTTAGCATAATCATAATCCGCCCCGCGCACGCTAACTTGCGGCGCCACGATCATCACAAACAAAACAACCAAAAACAACATTTTTTTACTCAACTTCTACCTCCTTATTTTTTACAGTTAAAGAAGTCAACAGAATGGGTTTTCAATCCCTCTCAAATTATGTTGAAAAAGTATACCATAAAAAAACATATTGTCAATGAATTTTCAAATGATTTTTAATTTTTTTAATTACCAGCTCATGTTTCATAACTCTTTAAATTATAATATTTTATATAAAATATACCTTTTGCCGGGCATAAACATTTTCCCCATAGTCTTCCTATCGAGATGCCTTTACTTTACTATGCTTCCAGCTGAAACTGTCCGCTCCGGCATCAACACCGAAATCGAGTTTGCATCCGATGCCGCCAAAAGCATGCCTTGACTTTCTACTCCCCGCAATTTCACGGGCTGCAGATTATTGACCACAACTATTTGCTTATCTAAAAGCTCCTCTTTGGTGTAGTGGGCCCGGACACCGGCCACAATCTGCTTTGTAGCATCGCCCACATCAATCGTTAGTACATACAACTTATCCGCCTGAGGATGGTCTTCCACCTTTTTTATGGTAGCAATTCTCAATTCTATCTTTTTGAATTCCTCAAAACTAATCATATCTCCCTTCCTTTTTACTTTCGCTATATTATAAAATTATTTTTATTAAAAGCAAGGATTTTAAAACAATTCAGGCCGCATTAAGAGACTTCGCCTGCAAACGAAGTTTCTTTATCGTGTGCATATTCCAGCCGCCGAAAAGCAGCGGAAAAGCCGTATGACTTAGCTGTAAAAGGTCGGTTTCCAAGCCAATAACACTCCTATCCCGTAACGTTTTCCATTCCGCTGTGCCGGGAACCAGAGAAAAACTTGCCAGTTCTATTTCTACGCCCAAATCATGGATAAAACGCATATCTTCCAAAACATCTTCTTGCCCTTGCCCCGGCAATCCGATTAATGTGTAGACCGCGATATTTTGTTTTTTAAAACCGGCTTTTTTCAAATTAACTACCGCTTCCTTTAACTCTAGAGTTGTGACTTTATTGTCACTTTTTTTCTGGATTGACCCCAGAGTGGATTCCAAAGAAAGCCGGATATTAGTAAAACCGCTCTTTTCCATCAATATCGCCAATTCCCGATCTATAAAACGGGCGTGTAATCCGTTTGGCGTATGAAACCTTATCGGCAACGCCGCTTTTATCAACTCCCTCAAAATCGGTTTTATTACCTGTTCTGCATTTAAAAGCAGCGCATCATCGTAAAAAACAAAATCGTGCGTGCCAAAATTTTTAAAACATCTTATGATGTGGTTTATTACGCTTCCAGGATCTGCCTGTTTGAGCTCAGGTTCCAACAGATGCACGGCGCAGTAAGTGCAGCGAAAAGGGCAGCCCTTGCTTGTTTGGACCGGCAACACATCTTTTTTAGGCAGTAATTCAAAGTCGGGTAAAACTTCCTGCCGCGGGCATTGAACAAGTTCTATCCCTAAATATTTACCGATAAGCTCCAAAATATCTTGCATACTGCCTCCGGAGAATACGCTATCGGCGCAACTATACCTGCGCGCGTGTTCCGGGCATAATGTCGCATAAACACCGCCCAATATCACCGGACAATCACCAAACATCCTCTTAAGCAATTCGATAGTTTGCGTTACGCCCGGATACCAGTACGTCATGCCGGAAGTTACCAGTATTAAATCCGGCCTCAAAGTTTTTAATTTGTCCTGAAGAATCAACTCGGGTAAACCATAACGGAAATAAGGGCGTGGGACTGCCTCTACGCAGGCCGGTTTTTCAATTAATTCTTTATTAAAACGGCCGGTGCCGTAACTGCTGGTCCTGGATGCGTCTTTCTTGATTTTAAAAGAGGTGCCTTGCGAACGGTCCAGAAAATTAACAAAATCTAACCTTACGCGCGTATCCTTAATTAATGAAGCGATTTTCAAAATCCCCAGCGGAAACATCCATAAATCATAAGCGGCAAAATCGCAAATCCAGGGATTTATAAGTAAAATATTTTTAACCACCGTTATCTTTAAAATTGAGCACCTTTATCCGCCCCGTGGCATTCAATATTTTCACCGTAAAGAATTTTGCCTTATTGTCTTTAATAAAAATACTGCCACTTGTGCCGCTTAATCCCCCGGTAGCCGTAAAGGTTACCGTATCGTTTGTAAATGTTGTGCTTTCGATTATAATACTGTTTCCGGTTTTATGCCTCGTATCCGCATCATTATTGAGGGCGTCCTGGACTACAAATTCGTTATTAATTAAATCAAACACTACTTTGTATTCGCTCTGATTAGTTATGCTTAATTGGCGTGCTTGGTTTAAAACAGCCGCGATTTTATTTGCGCATAAACTTAAGGCGCTGCCGGCTCGATAGTTAAAAATATACGCCGCCGTCAGCCCCAGGATCAGGCTGATGATGGTCAGAACCACCAGCATTTCTATCAGAGAAAAAGCTTTATTCTTATTCATATTGATGCCCAGTATACCACACAAATATCTATGCCGCAAAACAGATGCTCTGTCGGATAATTTCGGGAATAAATTCGGTAGGATAAAAAAGCCGATAAAGGAATTAACCTTCGGCAGTCCAGCCACCATCGCGCCTATTACCCGTTGCAAATCTTATTTGTTACTTCTTCTCCGACGGGGTAACATCGAAGACTGCATTTTCATTTGCAACCATTGATAAACGCCTTAGGCCTGTGACATTGCGTCCCCGCTTTTCAGCGGGTTTGCCTTTATCGGCTCTATGTATAAGTATACCACAAAACCCTATTATTTTCAACTTATGTAACTTGTTTATTTAAAATGGGTTAAATAAATTATTCGTAACAGTAGTCGTCTTCAAATACCGTTTTAAAATCATAAACCTGCTTAAAATCTTCTATTTTGTCCGTATCGGTTTTGCCCAACAGCTTGCTTTCCACCATATTGAACACGATATTGCCGAAATCTTCGGTACAACTCACGCCCCAGTGTTCAAAGACACTCCTGGCCATCCGTCCGTAAAGTTTTATCGCATAATCTTTTATGCCTTCAAGTAATTCACGGCCGCTTATATGCCCCTGCCGGTTTAATTTTCCCAAGATATGGCTTAAAGAAGCGAGAATAAAATAATACGCATCAATCTTATAGCGTTTATCCTCGGAACATATCCGTTCAAGTATTGTTATAAATTCTTTCTCTGTCCGCATTTTATTTTAAAATTTAAGCTTGCGCAAACGCCTAATTTCCTTGTGAGCGGTAAAATCAAACTGCAACGGAGTAATGGAAATAAAGTTATTTTCCACCGCCTTGATATCCGAACCTGTTTCTTTGCGCAGCCACTTAACCTTTCCCCCCAGCCAATAATAGATTCTGCCCCGCGGATCAATCCGTTTAATAAAATTTTCCTCATAGAATGACCGCCCCTGCCGGGTAATTTTTACGCCCCGGATTTTTTGCTCAGGCAAAGCCGGGATATTGACATTTAACAGCAGCCGCCGCAAATTCCTAACGCTGTTTAATTGATTTACCAGCTGCCAAACGAACTTCACCGCAAAGTTAAAATTATGTTTTTTGTAGGTGGCCAACGACACGGCTATCGAGGGAATCCCCAAAATTGCGCCCTCGCAAGCAGCCGAGACCGTCCCGGAATACATGATATCCGAACCTAAATTTGGGCCATGATTTATGCCGGAAATTATAAAATCCAATTTAGACCTAATTAGGGAGCGCACCGCAAGTTTTACACAATCCGCAGGCGTGCCGTCCACGGTATAGCCAAAAAAGCCCCGATCCCGATGCACCTCCTTAACGCGTAAGGGTTTATTGAGAGTAATCGCATGAGAGATCGCACTCTGTTCTGTTTCCGGAGCGCAAACCGTTACCTGACAACTCTGCTTCAGCTGCCGGCAAAGGATGTTTAAACCTTCGGCGTTTATCCCGTCATCATTGGTCAATAAAATATGCATTAAATAAACTCCTTACACTTTAATCTCTGGTTAAATTTATCCCGGCAGCTTTTGCATAGTTTTAAATTATAAGCAACATAAACATCTTCTTCAAGTTTTTTGGAGTCGGCGTTTTTCATCCGCGCACACAGCTTTTGCATTTCTTCTTTATTATCCTTCGCTAAATCTTCCGCATCCAAGACAACTTCGGGGTGAGCATATAATTCGACCTTTAGGCAATAAACTTGCCGCTTTCTTATGTGTTTGCCGCAGGCATCACATATATTTGTCGCGTTCATACCGCAAAAATTTTAGTTATTTCTTTTGTTAAGTTCGATATCTTTCAAAGGGCACTCTGAACATTTCGGCTTTTTCCGACATAAACTCTTACCTAGTTGCACGATTAAAGCATGATACTCGTTAAATAATTGGGCATCCTTTTCAAGCCCGGACATAAATCCTGCCTGAATCGCCTCATAATTATCCGCCGGCCCGATCAAATTATGCCGTAAAAATATTCTTTTCGTATAAGCATCCACGACAAATACCGGATAATTACCGGCATAAAGCAAAATGCTGTCCACGGTCTCAGGTCCTAAGCCGTTTACAGATAGTAAATTCTCTCTTAAAATACTGGGGTCCTCCCGGAACATCTTATCCAAAGAGCCCTGATAAGATTCGAACAGAAAGGTCAAAAAATTCTTAATCCGTTTTGCTTTAATATTATAATAACCGGACGATCGAATCCGCTTAGCTAGCTTGGCACAATTAAGCTTGCGAAGCCCGTTTATAGATAAAATGCGCTGTTTTTTCAGGTTTTTTACCGCTGTTTCTACGTTATTCCATGCGGTATTTTGGGTAAGTATCGCCCCAACAATTATCTCCAATCTCGTTTTTGCCGGCCACCAGTGCTGGGGGCCG
>JAHJAO010000088.1 GCA_018813905.1 Candidatus Omnitrophota bacterium | reverse complement strand
GCAATCGCGGAGGCCAAAAGATTATTACTCATTCGCAACAAGATAAGTCCTAAAGAAGCTGAAAATAAACCTATCGATGGCATGAAGGACTATCAAAAGTTACAGGAACTTAAATATAATCAGGTTTTAATCGAACAAGCGATTTAATAAGAATTATAGGCCCCTCGAAAATTTACCTTTGGGTAAATGTTCGAGTTGGCGTCCCCGTAGGGGATTATAAATTAAACACAAATAGATTATTCATTCTAAAGAAATAAAAAAAAGAATGAATGGTGGAGGGATGTTTTTTAATTTTTCGCTCCAGACTGTAAGTATAACATAAGCTAATGCAATGAGTTACATAATCAAAAAACACAAGTTCATCTTTAAATGCATAGCACTGGTTATTATCCAGGCATTTATAACGCTGGATATTGCCTGGGCCGCGGGAGGAGATATCTTTGCGCCTCAGGACAAAATACAGGCGGAGACACTCGCGCCCAAGCTACAGCTTGATGCCCAGGCCATGCAAAACGCCTTTTTCCAATCCTCAAAAATTCCCAATAAGGCTTCAGATTTAACTGTCGCAAACCAGACTCAGCCGGTTAAAGCGAAAAAAAGTGGTTTTTCTTTTGTTGCTGCGGCGAAAAATATAGTTTTGGTCGCAACAATACTCATTATGTTTATTGGTGTTTTTGCGCGGCCGGTACTTGCTAAGGTTAGCGCGGCGCGCGCCCCGCCGGCGCAGATAGTTTCGCAACTGCCGGATGAACTGCGTCAAGTTAGAGAGCAAAGTCAAAGCCTTATTAATATCATCGAGGGATCAACAGAAGCTCCGGTTATTTACACCCAACTTAGAGGAAGCGAGACAGAAGGGTATATATTTACCAATCGTGCGGCACGGCAAAGGGCGCGGGAAATTAATGCTTGGGTTGATAAGATGTGGAAAAAGTCCGCATTAAGCGGACAATTACCGGAATATATCACAAAACACAGCGGCGATTCTATAGAAGAAAAGGTTATTCGGGAGGCAAAGTTGCTTCTCTGGCTTGTAGATAGAGAAGCGTATGCTGTATTTGAAGATAGGCAAGTTCCCATACGTATCGCTACTATCCCAGACATGGGGCAGACCAGAGCATCACGGTGGAAAGGATATTGGGGGCAGCCGTACATCAATTTGTCAAAAGCATTAAAAAATAACCTGTTTTTTATGACAGTCGCGCTGGCTCATGAATCAGTGCATGTTGATGAAATGCCAGGGGATGTTTTCAGTTTGTTTTTTAAATACAATCCTTTCTATGTGGCGAAAAATACGGTATATGTAATATTTTCCCCCTTACACCCGGAAGAATCAAAAGCGTTTGCCCGGCAGAAAAAATTAATCGAAAAGTTTAATTTTAAACGCTCGGCCCAAAACGAATTCAGTTTTCAAGTGGATTTAGAAGGCATGTATTTTGAAGATAAATGGGAGCAACTGGAAGATGACTGGATGGGATTTTTACTATTTGAAGGCACCCCCATTAGTATTGCGGTTTTGATTTTATTGATTTTAAGAGGAACAGGTCCGGGTCGAGGTAATCGTTACCGTTCTGCTTCGTACCGAGGTGCGAACAAGTCTTTATTCGGGCAAAAGCCCACTCGCCGGGGCAACCGCTTTAAATCGATTCTACCGTTTTCTTTCCTTGCGGTTAAGTTTATCGAACTGTTAAATGCTTCTTCTTCCTGGGCGTTTTCGGATCAGGCAAGCTCTTTGGCAACAGGTGAATTCGGCACAAACATTAGCTTGGTTATTGCCGGGGTTCTGATACTGAGCGGGGTTGTTAGGGTTATGCTTAAAAGATTTAGAAACGGTAAGGAATCTGGAAATGATATCCAGAGTATATTGGATGCGGAAATAAAAAAAGCGGAAAAACAAGTCGAAGTTGGAGATGAATCCGCGGCATATAAAGCTTGGCAGGCGGGAAAAGCGGATTCAACAATCCTTATAGATATCGACGGGATGAAATTACGCAATCGGATGATTGGTAAAAACAACGTAAATATGCTTCTTGACAATTTAGTTCAAAAAGTAGTTAAAACTTTATCTGAAACTAGAAGATTTGCCGCATATTTTCGTAATGGTGATGAAAATTGGATGGTATTGGATGGCGGCGGCAACCCCGATTATGCACGGAATATTATAGAAAAGATTAAAATTCCGGTCGAAAACACTTATTTTGCCGTTGGTTGTTTGGAAGGTGAAGGGGGTATGGATAATCGTACTTTAAGTGTTGTCGAAAAACTAGGCGGCAGAGTTGATCTCATTGGCGATGCAGAGCGGGTACTCATTGTGCCCGGCGCAAGTACTAATTCAGGGAATCAAAGGTTAGATGATTTTATTGCTAAGGTCAACGAGGAAATCAGCAACCAACAGAAGCTTAGAGGCATTGAAGATGGCCAAATAACGTATATTAAACGCAAGATTTCAGAACTTGATGAGCCGGGCATCGATAACGTTATTAATTTTACTTTATCCGTGGGATTTTCAACCGGCGTAAAAGATTATGATGAAGCAAAGATCGCTGCTGCAAGAGCCGAAGAAGTTTCTAAAACGCAATCTAAAAATGGCCAATCCGGCAGAGAAAATATTGTTTTTGACGAAGAGGTAAGAAGAAGTTCGAATAGGCAACGAAGTCAAAACGTTAAAGGTCTCGCATTGGATGATGCTGAGGCTTTTAAAGAAGTGGAAATAAACGCTTCGCGCAAAGAAAAAGAAGCGGCAAGAGCCAGAGAAGAAGGAGAAATTTTGAGTTTGGATAACATTGCGCAAGGCGTACGGCCGGAGTGGGCTCCGGAAGTTATTTATTTTCATTCAAGAGAAGCTTTTAGGGAATATGTTACAGTGCTGCAACAACTTTACCCCGAACGTTTCAGAGGAGCATTTACATTTACGACGCAGTACCTAGATTATTATGATACAGAGGGAAAAATTGCGGCGTTTAAAAAACAATATGAGAAGGATGCTTCTAATCTAGTGGATGATAGAATATTGCTCGGGGATTTTAAAGTAATCAATTCGGCATTAGGGCAAGATAGAGGGGATGAGGCAATTGCGGTGGGACGGGTTATTCCTATGGTCGAGGCGCAGACAATGTGGTCTGATAAATATGATGTAATCTTTGCCCGCGGCGGACCCAGTACTCCTACCGCTATCGCCATACCCAAACCGGAATATGCCGATGAACTTAGCCAAACCGTGCCGGATAATACGGATTTTCAGGATTTTGCAGTTGGGGTGAAAGAAAAAGTCAATGAGGCAACAGATGTTAAAGTCGGACATGTTGGAGTTGTATATGGCATGTTTGAGTCGTCAAACCGGCCGATCGGGACTATCTGGCAGCAGCACGATAAAACTCTTACAGTAGCTGAATCTAAATTTGTCGTAGGCCGAGAAAATGAGACAGTATTAACATATACTACCGGTACCGATGGGGCATGGAGTGAACTTACAGTAGAAGATGCAAAAGCGGCAAGAAAAGATTATATTAGATGGAAAAAACAGCAGGCAAAAAACATAAGAGAAGCATTAGAGTCAAAAAGAATTCATGAAAAATTAATGCTTCTTAAAGAACCATCAATTTCGGAGGAAGGGCAGGAGATTATCCGGCGTTTTTCTATTCGGCAAAAGGAAGATTTTGAAGAGTTTATAGCAAAATGCCAAGAGGATTTGTTGGGGGTGGGCGGAAAATTTGATGAAGTGCAGATGAATGAATTTCATAAGTTTGGAAAGCATATAGAAAAATTAATTACTAAGCAAAGACAATTATATCCTGAAGCAAAAGGGGAAGATCCATGTTATGTTCTGAATAATGCGGCCATGAATATTGAAGGTGGATTTGGAGATGATTTCGTCGGGAGGTTCAAAGCGAATTATTATCATAAAATAACTCAGCCAAACAAAAATATTGATTGGAATTTTCACGCGTTTATTGTAGTACGCATCGGCGATTATAACTTCATCTTAGATTTAGGCCTTATGGAGCTTCTGGGCAGTGAAACAGGTTCGGAGGATATCGGTATAGTTCTAATTCCCGAAAGAATAATTGATAAAAACAATACCGTTCTCTGGCCATATGTTAACAGCACAGTGGAAAAGATTGTTAAAAGTTCTGAATTTATTAAGTGGACAAAATTAGGCAAAAAAATGATAGAACCGCTTCTTATCAAAAAAAGTTCAACCCCCTCTTCTCTAAAAATAGATGTTCTTGTCGAACAGGCAATCTAATTGCAGGCCCCTCGAAGATTTACCCTTGGGGAAATATTCGAGATGGCCCCTCAAGGATTTACTTTTTAGTAAATCCTTGAGCTGGAGTCCTCGTAAGGGGGAGTACCCGAAGGGGATTACAGATTACAAATTGGAAATTAATAACACATAACGCCTTTATCTTCAATAAGTTATAACATTTATTAGCTCCTCAAAAATCTTTGTCCTTGTCTTGTAAACCACCAAAAGTTATGGTATACTTTAACACCTTTTTTCAGCAGCGTTTTTCGGACGTAACTTCTTTGTTTTGTTAGAGTTAATAGTTTTATCCGGGCTCAAAAAATGATGAAGATTAAAAATTCAAAAAAATCCAGTTTTGTTGTTAAAATAACCGCGTTGATAATTATCTGGGCGTTTATAACGCTGGATTTTGCCTGGGCCGGAACTCTTAAATTATCCGCTAACCCAGATCGGGAACTTGCCAGTACTCTATCCCCGGCAATAAACTTAGACAACAGTACTTTGCACCAGGTATTTATTTCTTTGCCAAACACGCAGGACGAAATCAGGTCTGGACAGGCAAAACGGGGCTTAACCAGCGATAAACAACTCATCGAGCAGTATCTAAAAATGCCGGAGATAGAAAAACAAAAGAACCGGAAAGAATTCAAAGCGGAATTTGGAAAAGAGTCAGGATACGAACGCAAAGTTAGCCCGTTACTCAAGGCGGAAATGATGCAGGAACTTGTTGAGACGACAAGAGAACTTATTTCCAATCCTGATTATCAAAATGCCCGCATTGTATCTTTGGGCAGAAGTCCGTTATTATTTATTGAAATGGCAAATTTAATCGAGTTGCTGGAAAATAAAAAAACAAAAGCAGACAGATTTATTTATGCGGCGTTTTCCAAGGCCTGGTACAGAAGGCGAAGCAATACCGGGCCTCTTGTGCCGATTCCGGCCTTAGGACCAAACGAAGAACAAACGAAAGTTTATAAAGAATATTTAAGCAAATTAGGCATGGACCCCGAAAGCATTATTGAGAATAAAGAAAAGACGGTTATTGTCGAATATACACAGCTGGGAGAAGGATTAATGTCTTTTTTGAGTTTTTTGCGGGATTGGGCCAAAGAAAAAGGGACACTCGATGAGCTAAAAGCCAAGGTGATCGTAAATATTTTACAGGATTCGAAACAAGAGAAATTTTCCGATTTCGACGGGTTTGCAATTAAACATCAGTTGGTTGACCATAATTTCATTGATGAAATAGTGAACCAGCATAAAATAATTACCGGGATCGGCGCGGGGGTTCATTATCCTGTAGAAAGATGGCTGGATAAAAAGGTGAATCCTTTTCAAGCGGAAAATCCTAAAAAGGCTTTTCTTGAACTTTTTTGGATTCTTGATTTTTTGGTCCAAAATGAGTTGGTTAATGCCGATGCCAAATCGAACTTTTCCCTCCTGCAGAATACGCAAGTTATCATGGTGCACACAGACGACCACCACGATCCGAACTTTAATGCGCCATTTTCGGGAAAGAATACGCAAACGGCTAATCAGCGGCTTGCGGGCATGCTCCCAAGCCCGCCGATTATGTTTGTGTCCGGAAGAGTAACCAAAGGCATGGCGGATAATTATGTGAAAAAAGAAAATGCAAAGATAATTCCCCCGCGGACTTTATTTATAATGGCGGAGGATAACTATAAAATCGAAGAGCAATTCATAACAAATTCATTTATACTTTCAGGCGGAGCGTGGGGGGAGTGCCACCTTATAGCCTTTCGCACGATATTAGCGAAAGCATTGTCTGAATGCAGCCAGACCCCGCAAATAATTTTACCCAAAGATGCCATATATGCAGTAGAAAGCCTGGATGCGGATTACTGGCGTTCGAGTCCTTTGACGGAAGATGCGCGCTTATTTAGAAAACACCTATCCAAATATTACGCAGCTTTGCGTGAACTTGCCCAGGAATATGAGGTTTGGGAAGTGTCTGAAGGGGAAGAAAAGATCGTGGAAAAACGGGGAAATGAACCAAAAGTTAAAGTTTTTCTTGTTTCATCTACAGAAAAAATTGAACAAGCAAAAGAAAAAGACAGTTTTAATTTGGAAACTGGAAATTCCGGACTTGATTCGAAATTGACCGGTGTCGATTTGGTTAAGTTAAAGGATTTCTTTGAAGAGATAAAATCGCTTATAGAAGGTGCCAAGAAATCCGGGATGCGCAATACGGAGAATATTATAAAAAATGAAGATAAAGATTATATTGAAGAACTGTTGAAAAATGGCAACCCAATTGATGTCAGCGTGGGAAGCGAAACAGGTAAAAATTTAGGGCGTATTTTTGAGAACGGGCAGAAAAGGCTAAGTATGTTACGAGCTATGCATCCTCAACTGAACCGGGATAAAAGCAGCCGGATAGTTATTTATAAGTTGCAGGATAAGTTGGAACAGGGCCGTTTACTTGTTATGTCAGCCTATGCGAGAAGAGTATTGGATAATGAACTTATAAAGATATTTTTTGAACGCGATGAAGAAACAATAAGTGTCTCTTACCGTTCAATTATCGAAACAATCTTGTTAAGCCCGAATGAAAGCGTGCGAAAGATAATATTTGAAATCGAGCAAATGCCGGAGTCTCAAATTGAAGCAGAAGGGAAAAATATTCTGGAAGATTTTGGCAGATTGCCGGTTCATGACAATATCGGGAAAGCAAAAAATTGGCATGAATTTGTAAATGTTTCCACAGTAGGCAGGTATGATTTATCGCAACTTTTTTCCCAGAATTTCAGCAATGCGCAGGGATATTTTGAGTTGGGCGATTTTGGTAATGAGGATTTTAAAGCGTCGTTTCGCCAGGGATATATCCTATTGAGAGCAATCGAGATTGCCTCAAGGCAAGGCGTGAGAGCGACTTTAGAAGAGAAAATAAGAAAGATAAAAGAGCTATACGAGGAAGAAATAACAATTATGGATGCCTATCCTGGGTTTACCAGAACCATAGATGATAAGGGGCGGGATATTGGCATCTTTTTAGTTTCAGATGCTGATGATGTGAATAAAATCATCGATATCTTGCCGATTAATTCTCAGACAAAAGTATGTGATTTGGGTAGCGGTATCGGAAATGTATGCTGTCTTTTTTCCATCCGTGGAGTGAAAAAAGTTATTGGTTATGAAATAGATAAAAAATTGGTCGGATTAAGTGAATGGATAGTTAAATCTAGACTGGCTGAAATTATTGATAAAAATAATATAGAATTCAAACGCAAGGACTTTTTGAAAGAAGATTTAACGGATTTCGACATTATTTTTTATTGGTGGAATGGTTTACTGAGCGACTACTTGCCAGAATTTAAAGAAAAATTAATAAAAGAATTAAAACCCGGAGCTTTATTGGTAGTTTTTGGAACGGATGAGAAAAAAGAGTATTTCCCGGAATTGAAAGAAGCAACATATATTCAAGGATATGATGGCATAAAGTCATTCGCAAAGATTTATACTAAACCTGTTAAGAATAACGAAAATGGTAGTTCAAATAAGAAAACGGAAGATGCCGCCCCGGTAACGCCAAAGAAACACCTGCAGCAGTTAGAGCTAATTGAACAAGCAATCTAATAGCTAATAGCAAATGGCAAATAGCGAATTGCAGACCCCTCGAAGATTTACTGTTAGGTAAATATTCGAGATGGCCCCTCAAAGATTTAGCTTTTGGTAAATCTTTGAGCTGGAGTCCTCGTAAGAGGGAGTCCCCGAAGGGGATTACAGATTAATGAAGATGGATAGAAAAAGAAGAGTAAATACAATATTCAGAATAACGGCGCTTGTGCTTGTCCAGGTGTTTTTGCTGTTGGAGTGCGGCTGGGCCGGCGGCGGAAGCATCATTCCAAGGCCTCAAACCGATTATCCGGCGAATTTATCCCCCCGTGTCTGTATTGATATCAGCCAGTTCCAAAATGTTTTCTATCAGCAAATCACGGCGGTAAAAAATACCGCTGATTTTAAACCGCCGCTACAAATTACTCAAATTGGGAATAATCAGAACCAGAAACGTAACAGGCACTTTGTCCTAAAGATTTTAAAAGAAGAAGCGGAACAGGTCATTTTAGAAGCACATCGCGATATTAAAGCAGATTATGATGTCCCGTATTGGAAAAATTTAGATCCAATATTATATGCGATCGATAAAGAATTAGGATTAGAACTAGATGAAATTGGCAATCTATATGCTGTTTGTGATGTTTGGGCGGAAAAAGCAAAAGAGCGATTAGGTGTTTTAGATTTTATCGAATTTGCCGAAATATTACACGTTGGTTTTCATT
>JAHJAO010000002.1 GCA_018813905.1 Candidatus Omnitrophota bacterium | reverse complement strand
GAAAAAAAATAGGCCATACCTTAAGTATTAAAGCATGGCCTTTTGAAACGAAGAAAACCCTAGTATTATTAATGATTTTATGCTAAATTTTCAATGATTGTGTACATCAACTTTGCTTTTTCAAGGCGATCCTTGCATGAATAGCAACTACTTCCAACCGCCTCGCGGAGCTTTTCTCTAAGATCCTGAACAAACCTTTCTTTTTCTCCTGTGTTTTCGGACAATACGACCAACATATCTAAATACTTACCATCTCCTTTAGCGAGATCTTTTTCAATAGAATCATATGATTGGTAGATATAGGACGCTAATTTTGCTTTGCCACCCTTGCAAGCTCCCGGTGTGGTCAATCCAGAGGTTGATGCTGTCGTACCAAGATCCCAAATGACGTTGCTAACACTTGCGCCTACTGGCCAGCTAGGAAACAAAAGCGCACCTATACCACATTCTTCAAAAATCCCCTGTAAATCCTTAGTCTCTTCAGCGTAAGTTATCGAAACTGATGCGATTATCACTCCCACTAGAAGTAAGATAAATAAAAAATTCTTCATAAGCCCTCCTCTTTCTTAATTGGTTTAACAATTACTCATTATTCCATACTAATTTATTAGGCAAACTAATAATATCAGAATGGAGGCCCTCGCCTTTTGAGCGAAGGTTTAATTTTTTTACCTTAGTATTTGAACATACTTTGGCATGATTACCACCCTATCGTGGCTTACGTTTTAATTATCTTCCTATACGGTTTAAAGTCAAGCTTTTTATGGCTTTTTTTAGGGCATTTAAAAGGCTCTTTAGGACTTTAAGGGGTAAATCTCTCTGAGCCCGATATCGTGCCTTAGGAACTGATTTAACCGGATTATCGCTTTAGTTTCTTGGATTAGCCTCTTGGTGGGGCATTTTCTCACCTCCTGCTATAATAGACGCGGGAAGTGGGGAAATCTAACGGGAATAATCAATAAAAAAGGCACCTGCTGACTGCAGGCGCCTAATAAATGTGACCTCCCGACCTAAACCTTTCGGTTGATCCCGAGGGATTTTTCAGCCAGGAGGTACCTTTTTAAATCTAATTAAAGTATAATATACAAATATCGGGACGTCAATAGTATTTATGCCCGTCACCTCTCTCAAAAAGATCAAAATTACTTCTAATATGACTTGATATTTCTACCCAATGTCTTTTATCCTTATACTGACCCCAGTCACCGAGGACTTTATATAGGGCCCAGCATGTATAATCCGCTGCTTGCAGCCCATAACTAAAAACACGAGGAATATGAATAACGTGGTATTTTGAATTAGGGTGTGTCGTTTTCAGTATATCACTTAAAGTCTCCTTGATTCCTTTAAGAAGAGCGTCTTTTTTCTTCTGATTGGGGGCCTGATCAATAAAAACTATGATTTTAGTGACCCCCTTATATCGATTGAGCACATAACGCAAGAGTATTCCGTATACTTTTTTGTATATCGCGGTTAGATCTCTTACGGCAGGGTTTGCCTTACATTTTTCAACATATACTGCATCTATTTCATAACCATCTGCCTCACGTAACACCTTATATACCTCATCTCTTACCGGCTGTAGATCTTCAGAAGCATGAAAACAGCCATCTACTAACGTAATGCCGCGAGACTTTAAGTCTTTTTCAAGATTGCATAACTTATCGTAAAGGCTATATGGATTGGTCGTAACCAACGAAGTATATACCAGATATTCTGAACCTGATTTTGAATATGTATAATTGCCTGATTCGTCAAGATAAAGGAATAACATGTCTATTTACCTCACATAGAAATATTATACTCTTACTTAACTTTATATAAACCAATTTTTAGGAGGATAGATTATGGTAAGGTAACCATCAATTCCCACTCAAATGTTGCATTGCGTTCACAACATCCTATTAATAGACGCGGGAAGTGGGGAAATCTAACGGGGAATTTAGTGATTTAGAACTATCTGTTCTAACTCAAATCCCATTACTGATTAACTACAATATAGTTATGGCTGCTATCTCAAAAATGTGCCTGAAAAGCGCCCCAAATTATATTAACTATATTTCTAAAATTAGTAATGTTTTTAAGCTTCTCTACCTCCAACTCGCGCCCTGCTTAAGTTAATTGGAATGCGCTGCGGTACTATCGGCGCGTTGTGTTTATAATCTAATTCAACAACAAATGAAAGAAGAGGAAAATGTTCTGCGAATACTTTATAGCACATTCTATAGATCCCCTCGTCACTTATAACTGGAACTCTCGGAACAAAATCTAGAGCGCTGTGCAAATAAACTCCATTTTCATTACAATGGATTGCAAAAATATTGATTCGTCCATGATCTAATGGGAGTATTATTCGTTGATACCCCATCTGTCCTCCATGACCTCCCCATTTTAGGAAACTTCTATCATCGTTCTCCATTTTTTCTCCAGAAGGAAGAACAATATAATCCAATAAACATGCCGTATTTATAGCTGCGACATCTGGTCTACGATTTTCTATATGCACATCCCAAACCCATTCGTAATATTGGCCAGTTTGATCGCCATAATATAGCGGACCGATTCGTCTAAAATCAGAAATAACAAGATTTCTCGAATAATTTTTATTCCAGCCGCGTTCACCAACTATTATCTTTAATTTCTTTAGTAATTCATTTTCATCTTTAAATGTTTCTGGATTAGATTGAACATATCTTAGAAAGCCTTCCAATGGTGCGTCTTTGTATTGAAAAGAAATTATTTCTTGAAAACCGAGATGATGTGCTAACGCTAACTCTTGGTGAGTAAATAACGAGCATGGTAGTTCAATCTTCCCCCATCCAAAGAATTTACCTTTTCTGAAGAAATCAATAAACAAATAATAATCAGAAGATCTTAACTCTTCTGTTATTTTCATAATATCGTTGAGGCCTTGAATCTTAAAAGCTAAGTAAGAATCTAACTCAAACTCTTCTTTCAACAATTTAGCTACTTTTTCAGCGATATTTTTTTCAAAAGGTGGCCTTTGGCCACAACTTATAAAAACTTTGCCAGCCATTTTTTAATCCTTTCTTAAATTAGAACACCTCGTTCTAAGCTAATTAATCTTTATTTGTTCCATTACTCAGAGTTACAAATATTTATATGAGTTCTGTGCCCAAAATGTGCCCTAAATTGATTGTTCATTTGGAATGATATTTTTATTTAAAAAACGACCTATGCTCTTTACTTCGCTCAATGATTATCCTAAGAGCCATATGTTTCTTAAAATGTTTATCATAGTTAGCATTCAATCCTAACTGCTCAAATTTATCTCTTAATAAAGATAACTCCAGAAGAAATCTTATTGATAAAGCTACAGCCAAATTTGCCGAATAGGGATCCTTCCTGGGATTGATATCTTTTAACTCGGGACTCTCATCTAAGATTTTATAACCAAATTGTCCCCCATGAGAAGCACTCCCTCCCAAATCATAACTATCCATCAAAAAAGGAGCTTTCTCTTTTATAACATGTCTCGGACCGTTATATATACCAGAATACCAATATATTCCAAGATCCTTCTGATTAAGATATTTCTCTGCTTTTTTTATATCTTCTCCATCCATATAAACAAACACCTGTTTCCTAATTTCATCTTTTGTTGTCTCGCGTTTTTGAATATCATCTTTTACCTTTAGTAATTCAAAAGCAATGTATCTAAAAGCTCGAAACTCATAATCTTCTTCTGTTAAAACACCACAATTAACTATTAACTCAATTAGAGTTCTTATAAGGGGAGTTGAATTATGAGCCCATCCATTTTCTGCCAAACATACGATGGCTCTGTGATAAGTAATCCCCGATTCACTCTGTTGCTCCAACACATGTCTTGTGAGCTGCATCCATTTTGATTGTGTTAAGAAATATTTACTTCGGGATGTCATCTGTAAATCAGATCCATAATTTATAACATCATCACTCAAGTTATAAACTTGCCTTAGAATAAGACCTGGTGGCCTTTTATTGAAAATTCTTAAATATTTCTTGATACGATTTAAGATATTACTCATCCGTTATTAACTAAATTTGGGCTTCTCTACTGCTTTATCAACATGCTCATCTGCAAAATGAGAATAAATCATGGTTGTCTCTATATAATTATACTACTTTAATTGCAAGATAGTAAGGGGTTTTAGGAAATGCAGTTAGGGAAGGTTTGCCACCGATTAATACTTTAATATTGCATTGCGTCCAACAACATCCTACTGGTACCGATCACCGCGCTGTGACCATTTTGTGACCAAATTGTGACCATTCTACGCTAAAATTGGCTAATATTCGCTAAAGTTGGTAAATATCAGAAAGTTCCGTAACTGCTAGGAAAGGCGAGAGTTGTGAGGGAAATCGACGAGATTTGAAGCTACCCATGTTCGCATTAAGAGTGTCCTGCTCCGCCAATTGAGCTAATGGCCCTATTTAGAAAATTAATTATACCTGCTTTTAGACAGGTTGTAAAGGATGATTTTTGATACTCCTCCCCTACAAACAAAAACCTCCGCCAGTCATGATAACCAGCGAAGGTTTTACTTTTTTAAAGTCCGGAATTTCCCCCTTCAAACGCGAAACTTAAGTCATTATGATTAAAGTTATCACAGTTACTCAAAAAAGCAAGCTTTTTGTGCCATCTTTTAATTACCAATTTAATGTTCGCTCGGCAGTATTAAAACGCCATTTTCAAACCATAACTCAATCTTATTTAGCGGAAAATCCGACCATTCGATTTTCTCTCGATAAAGCTCGTGATAGTTGCCATCCTCACATACCAGG
>JAHJAO010000087.1 GCA_018813905.1 Candidatus Omnitrophota bacterium | reverse complement strand
TCCGCTTTCTTATCGGATAACGGCAGGGCCTTCTTATACATCGCTTCCGCTTCTTCGTATTTTTTTTGCGAGCGGCAGGCAACGGCTAAACCACGCCAGGAATCTGCATCTGCATTATTTTCTTTTATCGCGGACTGAAATACCGCTTCCGCTTCCTTGTATCTTTTTTCTTCAAGATATAAATACCCTAAATCGATATAAATCTCCGCTTTCTTATCGGATAACGGCAGGGCCTTCTTATACATCGCTTCCGCTTCTTCGTATTTTTTTTGCGAGCGGCAGGCAACGGCTAAACCACGCCAGGAATCTGCATCTGCCGCGCCCTCTTTTAACGCCGCCTGGAATACCGCTTCCGCTTTTGCATATTCTCCTGTCTCGTTATAAAGATTGCCTAAATCCCTGCAATCCAAATAGGTTGCATTGTGCGACGCTAACGCTTTTTTATACATCGCTTCGGCCAAATTGTATTTACTCTGTTCTTTGTAACACGCCCCTAACCCGCGATAAACCTCAGCGCATACGGCATTTATTAACAATGCCTGCTTAAAAACCTGTTCTGCAGCCGGATATCTCTTTTGTTTTAAATAAAGATAGCCGAGGTTTATTTTTATTGAAATAAGTTGCGGGTTTATCCGTAAAGCTTGTTCGTAGATATTTTCTGCTTCCGGATACCTGCCTAAGACCTCATAACAATCTCCCAACCCCTGATAAGCAATTAAGTTTTTAGGGTTTATATTTATGGTTTCTTTAAACAGCTCTTGCGCTTCTTTATATTTTTTCTGTTTATAATAAAAAAATGCAAGGTCGGTATACCCTGTGTCATTTTTAAGTACGGCCGGTTTTGTTTCTTTTAATTTTCCGGCTTGTCCCGTTGCTTCATAACAAAGATTCAACCCGTAACGCGCAATGGCGTTTTGCGGATCTATTTTTAATGCAGTTCCAAATATCTCTTCCGCCTCCTGATAGCGGGCCTGAATTACACACATGTGTCCTAAATCGGTATAAATAAAAGCGTCCTTTAAATTCATTGTTATCGCTTTTTTAAAACTTTTCTCCGCCGCTTCGAATTTGTTTTGATCCCGCAGACAAAGCCCTAAACCGTAGTATGCTTCGCTATATGCCGGGTCCAATTCCAAAGTTTTATTAAACATTTTTTCCGCTCTTTTATATTGCCCCTGCCCGTTATAAAAATGCCCCAAATTAAAAAACATGTTTTTACTCTGAGCGCTGAATTCCAACGCCTTGCCAAACATGGCTTCGGCTTTATCAAATTCCTTATTTATACCATAAAAAACACCTAAGCCATAATAGGCTTCGGCATTATAAGGATTTAATTTTACCGCCCGCTTAAATAGCCGGCCGGCATCTTCGTGCCGGGAAAGAGTATTATAAAAATGGCCGAAATCCACCAAAACATTGGTGTTCGCGGGATTTATCTCCAACGCCTTTTTATACAACCGCTCAGCCTCATCAAACCGCCCTTGCATCCTCCGGCAAAGCGCCAGGCCGTAATAGCCCTCGGCAGCCTCCGAATCTGCGGCAATTATTTTATCAAAAATTCCTTCCGCTTCTTTATAGCGCTTGCGGGATATATAAAAATTCCCCAGTTCTATGCGGTACGTTGCGTTGGCCGGTTCAAGTTCCACGGCTTTCTTGTACATAATCTCTGCCTGCGTAAAATTCCTCCGTTCCTTGTAGCAGGCGGCCAATCCACAATAGCTTTGCGCATAGCATGGAGCTCGCTCGATGGCCTGTTTATATCTTGTTTCCGCCTCCTCCCATCTTGCCTGCTTTTTGCAAAAATACCCTCTGCTCCGATAAAGGGCGGCATTTTGCGGTGTTTTCTCCAGGGCCCGGCGGTAAAGTCCTTCTGTTTTTTCAAAAACAATAGCGGCTTTATCCGCATCTTTTAATCCGTCTCGGTAACAAAACGCCAAGCGCCAAAACGCCTCAACGCATAACGGTTCGTTGGCAATCGCGGCCTTATAAACACGTTCCGCTTGCTTAAATTTTCTTTGCGAACATAACAACCCCCCCCAATCCACATACGCGTCATAACTTGCGGGGTTAAAGCTTACTGCTTTAGCAAACATTTTTTCCGCCGAATCGTAATCCTGCTGTTCCGCGTAATAAATCGCAAGCCCATGATACGCTTTATCGTTTTTGGGTCCAAGCGCAATTGCTTTTTTGAATATCTTTTCCGCTTCCCCGCGCCTGCCTTGCCGATTATACAAACTCCCCAACGCAGCATACACGCCCGTGCTGCTTTTTACGTTTTTGATCCCGGAATGATAAATAGTTTCCGCTTCTTTATTCCAGCCCTGCTCTCTATAAACATGCCCCAGGCCGATATAGGCCTGCTCTTGCTTTGGGTCGGCCACAAGCGCTTTTTTGTATATTAGTTCCGCGTTCTTGTAATCTCCCGCCGAATTATAATAATCCCCCAACTCAACATACTGGGAACTTTTCCCGGCTCCAATTTTATGAGGATACGGCAACAGTTGCTTTTCGTTTTTTGGCATAATTTCACAAGTTTCTTTATCTATAATCCAAACCGCCACATCCTTCCCGGCTGCAAAATACTTTTGTTCTTTTTTCGAAAACACCCCTTGGTAATTGCCGGCCCGGATAAAGCGGTTGCCCATCCAGATATTCCAGCATAGGCTTGGCAAATATTCCGGCAGGTCTTTCTCAAAACAGAGCCGGTGGTTAGCATTAATCAACCCGGAACTAATCCCGTTTTCTATGCTGGCTATTATTGTTTTTAATGGCCTAAGTTGACTTTTGTATATCGCAAGAACCTCCGCCCAGAAAAAAAGATGCAAACCCATAATGCCGATGAAGATTGTTATCAATATATTTTTGGTGGGTTTTAATTTTCTTATAAAATTTTCGAATAAAACCGCCGCAGCCACGATAAGAACGGCATTGATAATATAATTGTATCTTGATTCCGTAAATACATAGTAAAATTTATTCGTGGCCAACCGACAAAAAGATAAGATAAAAACTTCGGATATGCCTAAAAACAGCAAGAAACTTAAAAACCGCAGTTCCCTTTTCCGGCCATGCCGGATAAGCCGGCGGGAAAAGAAAAAGAGCGCAGCAACAACGCCCGCCCCGACCCCATATATCAAGTTGCCATTTCCGGCACGCAAATATTCGATTATCGGGCCGCTTACGTACAGATTGTTCACGGCTTCGAGCGGGAACATCAGGCGCGGATTAAAGTTGAGCGCGGCGGTAAAAAGAACGTTGAACATGCTTGAGCAAAAAGCGAACACTATGTTTTTTACTCTAAAAAACTCTTCCCAATGCCTTCCGGCCGCGGGATAAGTATTAAGCAGCCGGGTTAAAAAATATGCCGCAACGTAGGGACAATATACTCCTGCCAAAAGCTGCAGGTTGGATTTTAAAAGCTTATTGCCACCCTTGGCATTTTCCCGCCTGGGCGGCTGAAGGCTTAACATGAATATGCCCAGGGGCCACAGAATCAGCGGTTCATAGCAAAACAGCCCCGCGATAAATAAAGCCCCCGTTAAAATTAAATCTGATGCTTTGCCTTCCTCTAAAAACTTCGAATATTTTATAAACGCCAGAAAAAATAATGAAAGCCCTAAAATTATATGCATATGAAATGACCATAATAAAATATCAAAGTGGCTGGATAAAAAAGCAAAAATCCCGGCACAGGATGCGGCAAGCAATCGGTCTTTTATAAAAATTAAGGAGAACCTGTAAAGCACGATTATGCTAAAAAAATAGAGTAAAAAATTAAACACATTATAAAAGATATGTGGGCGGGAAAATATTGCAAACGGGACATAGTACAACAGGCCAAACAGCGGCCGGTAATTCATTTGTTCATTCGGGTCCCAGTTGACCACATGCAGCCACTGCCAGTGTCCGTTGCCGATTTTCGGCAGCTCGTCAAGCCCGTGAAAAAAATGCAGCAAAATCCAGCAGTCGCTGACCGGCGGAAAGGAAAAATACGGCGCGACTAAGATAAGCAGCGCGATAAAAATAAACGCGAAAAACAGAACTTCTGCTTTCCTTGAAAAATATGTCCTATTCTCCATTATCCTCAATCTCTTTTATCTCAACGGCCGTATAACCGTGAATTTGAAAACGATTAGTTTTTATTTTTATATCGCATGGGTTGCACTTGCCGAAATGGGTGCATTGGGTAAAATCATCGTTGATTTTAAAGCCGGCCTCAAGCAAATTACCGGCACAGTCAATGCTCTCATATAGATAATGGTGGCACCTGAACACCTCCGCGCCCGGGCCAACGATAAGCTCGTGCGTGCGGCAAAGGCAACGCCCGGCCAGGGTGTTGCCTGCGGCCTCCGGGTAACGATAAGTGCCGTACATTTTGCCTTCATGCTCTCCCAAAAAATCTTTGATCCTAAAATCTATGCCGAGCTTGGCGCATTTGTCTTGGGCCAGTTTAATTTCGCGTTCTATCGCCGGATGCGCTATACCGTAAAGCCCGATTGAGAAATGCGCCTGCTGCAATTTTAAAACGCGCGTTAATGCTTCATCCAGTTTCATATGGCGCGGATGGTACGTAGCCCGGATATTGGCGTACGGCGCCCGGCGCGAAAGCCGTTTTGGATTGACTTTTTTGATAAATGCGTCTACGTCAAAAGAGAGGTTGGTAAGAATATCTATATGCAGCTGCGGTTTTATGTTATTAATTATCCGGATAAAATCCGGATGCAGGCCCGGCTCGCCGCCCTGCAGCGTAACCGGCAAATCTTCCCGCGCCTCTAACCTGTTTAGGGCCGCTGTCCATTCTCTGCCCGGGATGAGCTTATCCGGCATCTGGCCGGACGGGCTGAAATAATTAATGCAGTAATCGCAGTTATAATTGCACTGCAGCGTTAAAAAGCAGGCTATGTAGTTGTAGTGTTTGGGTATTGATATTTTAGGCAACTTTTCCATCTTTTTTATCAACACTTTCGCGTTATCCCCGGCAATTTTCGTGCCGAAACCACTCCTGCCTCAGGCTTTTTAGGTAAATGCTTGAATTTGTCCAAAAATTAGTTTGGGTCACATAAATCTTCTTCCTAAAAACGCGCATCTTCGTCAGATAATATAAGAACGTAAATAGAAAATTGTGCCGCCAAAAAATCAGCCGGCGCGTAAATATGTTTTTAAATCGCGGGAAAACTACGGCGACCGCGCCTAAAAGAGCGAGATTCATCTGGGCATTTTTGTCTTTTTCGCTAAAACAGCTCATACTGGATTTGTATTGATATGAAGTGTGCATTTGTTCGAAATCGGGGCTATATAATTTATTCTTTATCGCCTTTTCCCCCAGCTCTGTCCCCGGATAGGGATAAAATATGGGAAATTCCGCCCAGTCTGCTTTGCTTTGAATGGCTAAATCAACTGATTTGATATCGTGCTCCAAGGCGGTCTCCGGCAGGCCAATAATACAATTAGTAAACGTATAGATTCCGTAATCTTTGCATAAGTGGTGTGCGCGAATAATCTGTTCATCGCTCATGTCGCGGCGCAAAATATCCCGGCGGATACGGCTATTGCCCGCTTCAATAGACATACTTATCGTGCGGCAGCCGGCGGCCTTAAGTAATTTTACCATGTCTTCAGTCAGCAAATCCGCGCGCGTCAAAATAAAAAACGGCAAGTTTATTTTCTCTTTATATTTTTTTGAAAACTCTTCAAGCCAGCTGTCCGCTTTATAGGCAAAAATATCGTCATAAAATTTTACAAAACTCAACGGCCATTTACCCTTTATGTGCCGGATCTCATCGACGACGTAATCCACGCTGTGCCGGCGCAAAAGAGTGCCTTTGCCCTGATACATCTTTCTCCAGGCGGCATTAAAACAATACGCGCAATTATATGGGCAGCCGCGGGACGTTATTACACTTTTAAGCGGATATTTGCCTAGCGGGGTATTATCGTATATCAACTCATAGTCCGGCAGCGGCAGACTATCTAAGTCTTCGATCAGGCCCCTCAATTGATATCCGTCCACCAGGGTATCTTTGGTTACGATATTGGGTATATTGCGCAAGCTTGTTTTTTGCCTTTGGCTTTTGAGAAAATCGAAAAACGCCCCTTCGCCTTCACCCACACAAGCCGCATCAAGATAATCATCTTTTACCACCTGCGGATAAAAGGTGGCGTGCGGCCCGCCCATAATCGAAAAAATATGCGGGAACCGTTCTTTAATTTTTCTGTTCAGTTTAAGATAATGCTTTGCTTCCCCCGAGCAGGCGCTGTAGGCGATGATTTTCGGGTTAAACTCTGCTATGCGCTTTAAAACATCCTGCGAATTGACCTCACACAAGCTCACGTTATAGCCGGCCTGCCGGGCCATAGCTGAAATCCGACAGAGGCCGTTTGGCGCGATAAAATTTTCGTTTTTTAATACAAATAGTATTTTATCTTCCGTATTTTTCATCTCTTTTTATTGTTGGCTGATAACCCCCTATTTTAACCATCGCCTGGCAGCACTCCTTGCCGCATATTTCTTCGCCGCATATATGGGTTTGTCATCATTAAATACATAAACCGGGGAAAATCATAACACAGAAGCGGCAATAGTTTGGCTGCGTATTTGATTAAACCTTCATTTTTAAAAATAGTGTAGGCTCTGTTGCGAAAACAAAGAAACTGCCGCAATTTTGGATCATACGTTGAGCTGTTGCCGATATGGAAGCAACTTGCATCTTCCATAAATAACGCCCGCCATCCTTTTTTCTGAGCCCGCCAGGCCAAATCCACATCTTCCACAAAAAAGAAAAACCGCTCGTCAAAATAGCCGTGACTGTCGCATAATTGCTCAAGCATACTGCGCCGATAAAAAGCCGCGGCGGCGCAGCAGCCAAAAACATGCTTTAGGCTATCAGATGCAAATTTGGAGACTGTAGAATTTGCGCCGATGTCATAAAACCGGCGCGACCAGCAAAGTTGAACACCGCAGGAATAAATAGAGGAGGTGTTTGCGTTTAGAATTTTTGGCTGGAGCATTCCGATATTTTCCGGCGTATTCTTTAAATGTTGTTTGATATTTTTAAAAAATCCTTTTTCCAAAGTAATATCGCAGTCCAAAGTCAGAATCCAGTCTCCCCGCGATTGTTTTATCCCGATATTTCTGCCTAGGCAGGGGCCAAAATTCTTTTGGTTTTCAATTAAAATAGGTTTTCCTGGATGCTTTTTAACGCGTTCTTTCGTCTTGTCTTTTGACCCGTTGTCCACTACGATAACTTCCAACTTTTTGCCGTTCTGGCTAAAAATCGAATCCAGGCACGCGCTAATATATTTTTCGCTATTGAAAGTTAAAATTACTACTGAGATCACTTTTTATCCTTTCTAAATCTTCGCAGGACAACCCTTCTGTTGCCGCAACGGGCTTGAAATTTCCGTCGTAATTCGACCAGTTTTCGTTCAATAACCTACCTCTTTTTTTTACATCTTCGAAATATTTAGTCCCCGGAAAAGGCGTACCTAAAGATACCTGGCAGGAATCCGGTTTCAAATCCTGAACAAATTTTAAAGTTTCATCTAAGGTTTGCCTTGTCTCTCCGGGCAGCCCCAAACAAAAGCTTAAATGAACTTTTATGCCTAATTCTTTTGTCGCCATTACGGCCTTTATTATTTTTACTTTATCCATAGGTTTATCGCATAATTCTAACACTTTATCACTGGCCGATTCAACCCCGTATTTAATCGCGTACAGACCGGCCATTTTCATCTCTTCCAATAAATCCCGGTTCATAATATCCGCCCTGGCCATAACCGCCCAGGGGGCGGATATATTTCTTCTTCGGATATGCCGGCATATTTGCCGCACATATTCTTTGTCAATATTAAACACGTCATCATCAAAATAAACCGCGCGGAATCCGAATTTTTTAATTAAAAATTCCATCTCATCCGCTACGTTCAGCGGATTTCTCTTTCGATAGCGCCGTTCATGATACATCGTCTGCGGCCAGAGGCAAAAACTGCATGAATAAGGGCAACCGCGGCTCGCCCACATCTGAACGTTGGGGCTGGGCAATCCCGCAAACCCGTCATTGTATTTGTAAAGCGGCACATCTTCTCTTTCCGGCCAAGGCAGGCTATCCAAATCTGTTATCGTTGACCTTGGGCTATTAACAACAATCTTTTCTTTATTTTTCCAGACAAGCCCGTCGACCACGCCTAAATCCGCCTGATCCTCTTGGCGCCGCACCAACCCTAACAACACATATTCATATTCACCTCTTATAATAAAATCTATAAAGGGATACTGTGTTAATATCTCTTCGGCAAAAACGCCCGCGTGCGGCCCACATAAAACAATAGCGCAATCAGAAACTATCGCATGCAGCTTTTCGGCTATTTTTATATCATTGTAAAATGACGGCGTGGCGGTTTCGATTACCAAAATGTTCGGTTCGTAATTTTTAACTTTGCCTAAAACCGCTTCCTCAGTTATGCCTTCAGCGATAGCGTCAACAAGTTTTGCCGCATAACCTTTCTTTTTCAAAAGGGCCGTAGCGTACGCCAAAAAAAACGGGAACGGGATATAATGGATTTTCCCGTCTTCTTCCGGCAAAGACGTAAACGGCCAGCGCGAACCCGCCCTCACTCCCAACCGGTTATTTTGCGTCCAGGGAAGATTCAACAACAACGTTTTCATCTTATTTTTTAAAATCCAGGTGTTTTGCGATCTTTTCAAAGAAATCCTGTATGGCAAAAATGTTTTTGTTTATATCTTTTAAATCACAGCTGTTTTTTTCTAAAGACCAGCTTGCTTTTTCTAAAGACTCGTTCATTTTTTCTAAAGAACCGTTCCCTTTTCCTAAAAATTCGTGCGTCAATGCCGCTTTTTTATCCTGTGCGTCAATTTTCTCCTGTAAAGAACTTAGTTCTTTTCTTATATGCGCGGAATTGCTATTTATCTCGGAGCAATAATCTCTTGTTTGCGCGCCCTGTTCCCTGAGCGATTGTACCGCGCTGTTTAATTTTAAAGTTTGTTCTTTTAAAGCTTCAAGCTGGCTATTCAATGCCGCGCCTTGCGTTTCAAGCTGGCTATTCAATCCCACGCTTTGTGAATAGTGAAAATTGGACATATCAAAAATAATTTGCGCGATATTGCCCAATGCCCGGGCAATGGCTGCAAACACTAAAACCGCCAGCATCACCGCCGCCCCTTTTAGCCAAGCCGCTACTTGTCCAAAGTCCGCCCCGATAATTTTAAGCCCGAGAATCAATCCGCCAACAGCCACCACCCAGGATAATATCGACAGCATTTTAGTTATCGGCATTAAGTTTTTTCGCTTCATCGCTCTTCTCTCCTTTCAATCTTTCCGTATCGATCTGTTCGGCTGAATCCATAACACTTTTCAGCAATTCTTTTTTATTGCAATGCAAATCCGTCAGCCACGCGTTAAAATATTTAAATACCTCTTTTAAAAATTCGGCGTCTAAATGCGCGTGTTTTTTTAAAAGCGTTTCCTCCCACTTCTTGTCCTTTTCGTTCATTATCAATAAAATATTATCTAATTCTTCACAGTCAAGGTTATATACGGCTTGCAATAAATGCCTAAACACGGCCTTTTTAAACGCCGCGCTTTTAAAATTATCCTGCAAACCCTTATTAATGATGAAGAGCATGGCAAAATAGTTTTGCATGAAAGCATTGCCTGCCGGCAAAAGCGTCGGCAGACCTGGCGTGCCGCTATATATGCGTGAACAAAATGTTATATCGAAAAGCGACAGCCAAATATGGGCTTTTGTGTGCGGCGCAAAACCAATCTGCGATTTCCGCGCAACATAATATTCCCAGTCTTTTAATGTGTGCTGCAGGGACAAAATAAAGTCGATAAAAAGCAATTCATGCCGTCCTGCGGCAAAATCCTGCCTTAAATACCGGTTGGCCAGTCCAATGGTATCTTTTATTTTCAATATAAAATTCTTCTGATCCGAATAGAACCCTTTCTCCTCATAATAAACCCGGTGCCATTCCCAGTAACTGTTAAGCAGCGAAAAAATATTATCTTTTTTTAAATGATAAGCTACCGCCCCGGGCTCGTAAATAAACGCGTATCCTTTTTCCCTTAAGCGCCGGCAGATATCCACATCCTCATAATTAAGCTTAAAAACTTCGTTATAAAGCCCCGCGTCGATTAAGGCGTCGCGGCGAAAAACGGTGTTGGAACCGAATAAAAATTTTGGCTTTTGCTTTTTATCCTGCCAGAACTGCCTCATATGTGTTGCCCGCCAGCGGTCAAATGCAGTAGTTTGGTTTTTTTCGATGAGTTTCCCGCCCACGCCCGCAATTTTTGGCGAGTCAAACCTGCGCATTAAATTCTTCAGCCAGTCTTTATCCGGCAGGCAATCCGCGTCCAGAGAAGCGATAAATTCGGTTTTTAAGTGCTTCACCGCGGCGTTGCGGCAAGCGGCTATTCCTAAATTTCGCTGGTTTACCAGGGACGGCATCTTGTATTCTTTTAATATCTCTGCCGTGTTGTCGGTAGATGCGTCATCAATCGCGACAAATTCGCTTATCTTTAGCGACTGGGCGAAAACCGCCGGCAAAGCTTCTTTTATATACTCCTGCGCGTTAAATACGGGCATGTAAAAACCGATTTTCATTTGATGTGCCCCATTTTTTTTTGAATTATTTGTCTGGCCTCGCCTAAATTCCGCAAGGCCCGGTTAAGTTCGGCGCTGCACGGCTCTTTATCTTTTTGAGCAAACATTTTATTAAATATTTTCTTCGCCAGAGTAACTACGCTGCCCCGGTATGCTTTATAAAACGCGTACCTGTATTTATAAAGATACAACCGTCTTTTTATCGCCTGTACCAGTTTGTTTGCAATTTTGTCTTTTGCGTCTTTGCGCAACAGCCTAAACCCTTTTTTTAAAAATTCCGCAAGCATAAACTCCCTGCCGAAATTTTCGTCATAACAGCTGAGCATGCATCTGGGGCAGCCTGTTTTTATAATCTGTTTTTTTAGTTGCTCGTGCCGGGAAGAACTCCAGATATCAAAAAAATTATTTTCTTTTAAATTGCCGGCGATGAATCCGTCTTTGGCGAAAACCCAGCACGGGAATATGTCCCCTCTGGCGTTTACCGGACACGACGTCCATAATGCGCTGCAGCCGCCGGAAGCCAATTTCTCCTCTTCGCTTAAATAACCCGGTATGCGCCGCAGGTAATTGACGGGGTTTGTGGCAATGCGGTATCGCGCGGACAAATCGATTATGGCCTCGATATCGCGCCGTAACTTAACGCTTTCATCTTTGGATATAAAAAATTTTTGCGCCTCGGGTGTATTGTCTTTTAAAAAAATCCGGCTGAACGGCTGAAACCGCACCGTAGTCACGCCAATCTCATGCGCCAATTCCATAATACAAATCAGTTCTTTCAGATTATGCCTGGATACGGTTGCGGCAATCGTCGTTTCAATCCCGTGTTTTTTTAAGTTTTTCAACGCGCTGATTGCCCGGCCGTAAGCGCCCCGGCCCCTTAAATAGTCGTGCGTGGCTTCTGTGCCTTCAATAGAAATATTAACAACGTTGATTTTAGCCTGGGCCAATTTCTGCGCACAAGCATCATCAAGCAGATAGCCGTTGCTCGTAAGACAGGCGTTCATATTATTATTTTTTGCCTCGGTAACAAGCGCGTAGATATCCTCCCGCAAAAGCGGTTCTCCTCCGGAAAATACTACTGTCTGTACGCCGGTTTGCGAAATGTCCCGTAAAATCCTCTTCCACAAATCCGTTTCCAGTTCCCCTAAAGAGCAAAGCGGGATATCGCACATCCGGCATTTTAAATTGCAGCGGTTAGTTATGGAAATGATTACTTCTTTAAGTTGCGGCATTTTTTTCTTCTTCCTTAATAAATCTTCATAGGCGTTTAAACTCTCCAGCGCCCTTCTGTAGGCCGTTTCTTTTTTGCTATCTTGCACACCTGCGTTTTCAAGGTCTGCCGTAAAATTATTGGCGATGTTTTTTAGCGAATCGGCGCTGGGATATGCCCAGCACGTCTGCAAACACGGCTTTGGGCATTGTTTCATCAAGTTTCTCGCCTTATGCGCCTCGGGCGTTTTAAGACAGTCCTCGAGATTATGTTCTTTTATGTCGCCGAAGGGCGCGCCGCAGCTTCTGATCTTACCGTCCGGACCAATGTTTAAAAACACAAACGGGTTGCATTTCCAATCGTTTTTTTTCAAGGTCGTATCAAAATATTTAAGCCAAAGGTATGGGTCGTGCAGAAAAGCCACCAGCCCGTTTTGTTTTTGGTAATTTACTATTTTATCGATCTGCCCCCTTAATGTGTCCCGCTCCTGCGCGCCAATCCAGAACGGCGCGTTTTTACAAGTGTTTTGCATATCTGCCTGCGCGACAATCACCGGATGATACACCAGGCATTCCACTCCCAAGCCTTCAACCAACGGGATAATCTCCGACAATTCGCGTACGTTTTCTTTCATAATCGTCGTCCAGACGGATATCTGCGGACCGCGGCCCAAGCTTTTTTTCGCCCGAACTAAATTTTCAATCGCGCGGATTGCTTTTTCAAAACTTCCTGCTTGCCGGATGGAATCGTGTGTCTGCGCGCAGGCCCCATCTAAAGACACGGCGATGTTGTCCAGCCCGCTTTTTATAATCTTTTCGGCCAAATTTTCATCTGTGCAGGCGCCGTTGGACACCGCTTCGATTTTTACGTTGTTTTTCGCGGCGTGATCGATAATTTCAAAAATATCGCCCCGCAAAAACGGCTCGCCGCCGGTAAGCACAACAGTGCTCTCCTCTCGCCAGCCGCGGATTTCGTTCAAAACCTGTTTTACTGCCTCCTGGGCCAGGCTGTACCCTTTTAAAATTTTTACCACTCCGCACATTTTGCAATTATACGTGCATTCATGGGTCAAGCTTATATAAATCCAGCTGGGACGAGCAAAAGGCTGCCCGCACACTTCGGAAAAATGATACGCCAAGTTCGTTTCGAATTCCTTTAAAATATCTGCCATTGCCTGTGTTATCTTTTGAATAGAATTATTTGCCGACATATTCGTTCCCCATACGCGCTTTCTGCAAAACCAATTCCGCCTCTTGCGTTGCCGCAACACTATGCGCCATAGTCGCCGGGCCGCTTTTTAAACATTCTTTGAAACCGGGCAGCGAAAAGCAGGCCTGGTAACAATACTGCCGGCACATGCTGATCTGCCGGCGTGCCTTGTACACCTTACGCGAGTACCATATTTTTTTTAAGTCAAACCCGAAATCCCGCAGTGGGATCTGCGTTTTACACATAAATAAACACGGCTCATACCTGCCCTGCTCGTTGGGATCAGACATGGTAATAAAAAAGTTTTTATACCCGGCAAAGCATTTCCAGTCACCCCGCTGCAGCGTCTTCGTATAATATTTTATGATCCGGTTTACATCAAAATTCGGGTTTAATTTTATGTTTCTTGTCTTCGCGTTCTTAATCTTTTTGTATATCTGAATAAATTTGACCATATCTTCTGTCTGGGGCCATAAATCCGTATCCGGCGGGTGGGAAAAATCGGTATTATCCGGTAAATACGCAAACAGATCCAGGATATCCGCGCCCAAAACATCTCCCAGTTCAAACAACTCATACAACTCGTCGATATTCGTCTTTAAAATCACTGCGGCCAATCCGATAGAGTAGTTATAATTATGCTTGCGCCGAAGCTCGGCTAAACACCGGACGGCATCTTTTGTTTTATCGAAGGCAGCGGGATTATTGCGCAACGCGTTATGCGTATTTTTTAGCCCGTCCAAGGAGATATGAAAGTGGGTTATCCCGGATGTTGCCAGCAGCGGAGCATACTGGGCAAGCAATATGCCGTTTGTCGTAAGAATCGCCCTCAAATTATTTCTCTTGGCCAGCCCGGCTATTTTCAAAACGCTCTCCGGGGCAAGCAGGGGTTCTCCGCCGGTAATAATCAGCTCCCGGATTTTAAAGTGGCGCAGGGCTTTCGTAATTATCTCTTCCAGCTCCTGCGGCGACAGCTCCTCTGTCTGTGATGTAGCATATCTTCCAACCGAACACATTTTACAGCTCAGGTTGCACCGGTTTATAAAACTAAGCTGTAAAATGCGCGGTGAAATTAAAGGGTAATGCAAAAAATGCGCCAGGTGAAAACAACCCAGCTCAAATAATTTTTTGCTTTTTATTATATCCATTTTCCAAACAACCCCGCATTGGCTACAGCGCTTGCACAGCTTGAGCAATTAATCTCCTGCCGGTCCAGCCAGTTTCTAAAAATTATATACTTCTTTACAACCGCGGATGCTTTTTGTTTGAAAATATTGCCTAAACCCACCCCCGGCATATTGCAGCAGGGATAGACGCTGCCTGATGCATCCATATACAGGCCATAATGACAATATTTCGAATCTTTGGTTTCTAAAGAAATGCCCAGGTTTAATTCTATATGTTTCGTTTGCGCCTCGCCCTTTAACGCCGCGAACTTTGCCTGGAATTCACCGCTTGTAAAATCCACCTGTTCTTCCGGGACCGCCAGGCCGCGAGAGAAGTTAACCAGCGGGATCAAAGTAATTTCCTCTATCCCGCATTGCCCGGATAAATCTATAAGCTGCGATATGCCGGGAAGCGTGCGCTTGAGGACAACTGTGTTTAAAGCAATAACCGGTGTGTTTTTGTTTGCGTTTTGTTTTGCGCGAGATATCCGTGACACATTTTCTCGCACTCGTTTCAAATCACTGTTTACCTTTATATTTCGATATAACTGCGCATCCGCAGTATCAATGGAAATCCTTATTTTATCCAGGCCCATATCCACAAGTGCTCCCGCCACAAACTCGTCTATCAATGTCCCGTTAGAGACGAGCCAAGCAATAAGCCCTTTTGCCTTTGCCTGCTTCAATATTTCAATAATATCCGGGCAGAGAAAAGGCTCGCCCAGGCCCTGCGCGTTTAATTCTTTTAGGGGCAAAAGTGCCGAAAATTCATCCAGGACTTTTTGAAACTGCTGCCGCGAAACATAGGACACAGCTCTCTTTTCTTTCCGTAGCGCCCGCCAGCAAATGCTGCAGGAAAGGTTGCAGTTGTTGGAGACCTCTACCTGCAATGCCCGCATCTTCGCCAATAACGGATGTTTGGCTGGGTTAGACTTCTTTTTAAATATCCTCATTGCATCAATCATAACGCCTCTTCTTATTTTTAACTGTGCACTATGTTTAAACACATCATCTGATTGACAAATTTAAATATCCGGTGCCGCGCCTCTCGTTCCCGGGGGCTGTTGCCCGGTGAGTACCAGTCGCCGTTTTCAAAGCGGATACCGTATTTATCCGCCTCACGAAACAGGAGCGAATTAGCCGGGATACCGCATTTCTGGCCGCTGGAAATAGAGCCGATATGGCGGCGGTTCCTAATGATAAACCAGAGCGTCTTGATAAAATCCCACCGCGTCTCGCCGGGGAAGCCCACGATGAAAAAAGTAGAAACCGCTATCTTTGCCTGACAGGTATCGCGTAATACCCGGATGGCCAGCTTCGTATCGAAAGTTTTACCCATAGCCTTTATAACCCGCGGCGAACCGCTTTCAATGCCGTAGGACAACCAGCGGCATCCGGCGTCATACATTTTATGCAAAAACTTCCGCGTCATCTCCGGCCGCACAACTGCCTTGCCGCCCCAGTATACTTTTGTTTTTGCCGCCAGCAACAACTCGCACATCCGGTCCAGCTCTTTTATGTTCCCGTTTATCAAGGCGTCTAAAATATCAAACTGCTCGATATTATAACGCTTTTTCAAATAAGTCATTTCCTCTAATATGCTTTCAGCTTTTCGGAACCGGTATTGGCTCCAAAGCGGCTTGGCCGCGCAAAATTTACACCAATTTATGCAGCCGCGGCTGGCCAAAATCGGCAGCATCTTCTTTGTGTAATCCTCGAGGAGAAATCCGTCGAACGTGGGAAAGGGAATTTTATCAATATCTTCAATGTCCGGGGTCCCATTATCAAAAATCTCTCCGTTTATTTTATAAATAATCCCCTTTATATCTTTAAAATTCCTTTCTCCGTTTAAAGCCTCAATTATTGCCACAAGCGTCCTTTCCCCTTCGCCGCAGACGACGAGGTCAATATAATCTTTGGCGATAAACTCCTGCGCTTTCTCATGCCGCGAAGCCTGCGGCCCGCCAAAAATTATAATTTTGCTTGAGTCTTTCTTTTTCAGGGCCTCGGCAAGCAGCATGCTCAAGATATAATTAGAGTAGTAGGTGGAAAAGCAAAGCACAGCGCTTTCGGAAGCGATAATCCTATCCGTCCATTTTTTTAGAAAAAAGTCAG
>JAHJAO010000086.1 GCA_018813905.1 Candidatus Omnitrophota bacterium | reverse complement strand
TGATAATGCGGCGATGGACGTTGAGTTGATTGTACCGATCGCGATGGAGAAGGAGTTGCGGTTTGCGATTCGGGAAGGCGGACGTACGGTCGGCGCGGGTGTTATCTCGGAAATCGTAGAATAATAAACAATCCGAAAGCTTTGAATCCATGCGCGAATTAATTAACATAGTATGCACGGAATGTAAAAGCAAGAATTATCCGTCGACAAAAAATAAAAAGAAGCATACGGATAAACTGGAATTGAAAAAATTCTGCAGATTTTGCCGTAAACACACTCTACATAAAGAGTCTAAATAGATAGGCAGTCAGTATCGAATCCAAAAATTGCTTTTCTACAAGCAGTGGGAAGGTTTTTTTACTTTTTTTTGCTTTTGGAGTTTACCAAATATACAAGCCATTAGGCGAAAAAGAGTCACACAGGAGCGTCGGTTAATGGCAAACCAACGGTCTCCAAAACCGTGACTGCGGGTTCGACTCCTGCCGCTCCTGCCAACTTTATTATATAAAGTTGGGTTAAAAGGGCAAACAGGGCTGGAAAAAAGGGTAGATACAGTAAAAATGAACAAAATTAAGGCATTTTTCTCGAATGTAAAGCTGGAAATGTTTAAGGTTTCCTGGCCGACCCGGGAGGAATTGTTAAACTCTACCGCCGTAGTTGTGGTTTCGGTTGCGCTCCTGGCTGTTTTTATCGGCATGGCGGACTTGTTCTTTACGTTTATGGTTGGTTTAATTATTAAATAGAATTCAAATATGGAAACAGAGAAACGCTGGTACGTAGTTCATACTCAGACCGGGCACGAAGAGCGCGTAAGAACTCAGCTGGAAAAGAAGATAAAAGCGGCCGCTGCCGAAAATCTGATATTTCAAATCCTCATACCCACCGAGAAAGTATCGGAGGTACGCGGGGGCAAGAAAAAGATCATGGAGAGGAAATTCTTTCCCGGATACGTGCTCGTCGAGATGAAATTAACGGAGCAGAGCTGGTATCTGATTAAAAATACTCCCGGTATTACCGGTTTTATCGGCCCGCGGGCCAGGCCTCAAGCGTTGAGAGAAGAAGAGGTGGAAACTATTCTTCGGCAGGCAGAGGAAAGCAAGGAAAAACCGCAGCCGAAAATAATATTTGAAAAGGGCGAGTCCGTAAAAATTATCGAGGGGCCGTTTACGAATTTCAACGGCGAAATCGAAAATATTTATCCCGGCAAAGGCAAGATAAAGGTTATGGTGTCGATATTTGGTCGTTCGACACCGGTGGAACTGGAATATTGGCAAGTGGAGAAAGTATAATATGGCAAAACTGATTAAGGCGAAGGTCAAATTACAGATTCAGGGAGGAAAGGCAAACCCCGCACCGCCGGTCGGGCCGGCTTTGGGCCAGCACGGGGTGAACATAATGGATTTTTGCAAAAAATTTAATGAGGCGACAAAAGGGAAAGATGGCTTAATCATCCCGGTCGAATTGACGATTTTTGAAGATAAATCTTTCACTTTTATTCTGAAAAGCCCGCCTTGCGCGGTACTCTTAAAACGGGCGGCAAACCTGGCCAAAGGTTCCGGCGTACCGAATAAAGAAAAAGTCGGCAGCGTGACCAAGGCCCAGGTGGAAGAAATCGCAAAAATTAAAATTCACGATTTAAACACCGCGGATATCCAGCAGGCAATGAAAATCGTAGCCGGCACGGCCAGAAGCATGGGGATTGAAATAAAAGGGTAAAACAATGAGAAAACCAAGTAAACGAGTTAAAGAAAATAACCAGCTTTTTCAAAAAGATAAGAACTATACTTTAGAAGAAGCGGTGTTTATCTTGAAAAAAGCCCATAAAGTGAAATTTGACGAATCTGTGGACTTGGCGATTAACCTGGGGGTAGATCCGAAACAGTCCGATCAGATGGTCCGGGGCAGTATTATATTGCCCCATGGTATCGGCAAAAAAGTGCGGGTGGCCGTATTTTGCAAAGGGGAAGAGGCAACCGCGGCTAAAGAGGCGCAGGCGGATTTTGTCGGAGGCCAGGATTTAATTGATAAAGTACAAGGAGGATGGCTGGATTTTGACGTTGCTGTTTCTACCCCGGAGATGATGAAGGACCTGGCAAAGGTAGGGAAAATTCTCGGGCCCCGCGGGCTTATGCCTAGCCCCAAAACCGGTACGGTAACCAAAGATGTCGGCAAAGCCGTAAAAGAATCTAAGGCGGGAAAGGTTGAGTTTAAAATGAATAAATTAGGAAGCTTACACGTATCCATGGGCAAGCTTTCTTTTTCGGAAAATGCGCTTATGGAAAACGCCAAGAGTTTAATTGAGGCGGTGAACCGGGCAAAGCCGTCGACAGCCAAAGGCCATTATATAAAGAGTATTTTTATTGCCAGCACCATGGGGCCGGGGTTAAAACTCGATTCCTCAGAATATATTACAAGTTAAAAAAAGGAAGCAAAATTATGGCACATTTTGAAAAAGAACTTATACTCAAGGAAGTAACTAAAGTCCTTGAAGGTGCTCCTTCTTTATTTGTAACTAATTTTTCAAAATTGAACGCGCAGGATATGAACACACTGCGGCGGAAATTAGAAAAGAATGCTTCGCGCTTGATTATAACCAAAAATTCTCTGCTAAAAATAGCGATTTCAAAAACTGAACTGGACAAAATAAGCGGTTTTGTAAAAGGTTCAACCGGGATTGCCGTGTGCCGTAAGGATCCTATTGCTGTGACCAAGACCTTGTTTGAATTCGCAAAGTTGCACGAAGGTTTTACTATCCGCGGCGGTATCATCGATGGCGAGGTGGTGGATGGCCGGGCAGTCAAACAGATGTCGGAATTGCCGAGCAAGGATGTATTGCGGGCCATGGTGCTTATGCGCATGCAGGCGCCGATTACCGGTTTTGTGAATGTGTTGAGCGCGAGCCTGCGGGGGATAGTTATAGTCCTGAATAAAATAAGCCAACAAAAAAACGCAAACTAGTACGGGATATAAAGGAGGAAAGACATGACTGAGCAGGTAAAAGAGGCAAAAAAGGAAGAGAAAAATCAGGAGATAACACTTTCTCCGAAAGCGGAAGAGATCATGAAGAGTATTGAGGATATGAATGTGCTGGAATTATCCAACCTGGTTAAAGCGCTGGAAGATAAATTTGGCGTTTCTGCGGCGATGCCGGTTGCCGCAATCGCTGCCCCGGCTGCAGGCGCTGGTGCCGCACAGGCCGAGGAGAAAACCACGTTCACCGTCGTATTAGCCGCGGTGGGCGATAAGAAGATTCAGGTAATTAAGGAAATACGCACGGTTACCAGCTTAGGATTAAAGGAAGCAAAAGATTTGGTGGATTCTGCTCCTAAAACGGTTAAAGAAGGCGTAAGCAAAGAAGAGGCGGAAGAGATCAAGAAAAAATTGGAAGCTCAGGGAGCGAAAGTAGAATTAAAATAAGTTTGTAAATTTAATTTAATTGTATCTTTAAATGATTGGGGTAAGCCGCGTATGATAAAAAGAAAAAGTTATGCGAAGCTAGAGGAAGTTTTTGATCCCCCGCATCTTCTGCAGGTACAGCTTGATTCCTACGCTGAATTTTTACAGTTGTCCATGCCTAAGACGAAAAGAGAAAACGTAGGATTGCAGGCGGTATTCAACGAGGTGTTCCCGATGGAAAACTTTGAGAAAACTTACCTGCTTGAATATGTAAACTATACACTCGATCGACCCAAATATGAAGTTTTGGAATGTCAGCGGCGCTGTTTGAGTTATGCCTCGCCCCTTAAGGTTAAATTACGCCTGCGTACCGGTAAAGACGTGAAGGAGCAGGAAGTATACTTAGGGGAATTGCCGCTGATGACGGATGTCGGCACTTTTGTGGTTAACGGAGATGAACGGGTTGTCGTTAGCCAGTTGCACCGTTCTCCCGGGCTTTGCTTTGAACACACAATACATACATCCGGTAAAAAGTTATATTCGGCGCGGATTATTCCTTACCGCGGAGCATGGGTGGAATTTGAATTTGACCACAACGATGTTATTTATGTCTATATTGACCGCCGGCGCAAATTTTATGCGACTACTTTTTTGCGAGCGATTGGATATTCGTCCAATACCGATATTTTAAAACTCTTTTATCCGGTAGAAGAAGTAAAGCTATCGGAAAAATCGGCCGAGGAAATTAACGCGTTAATCCTGGCCGAAGATGTCCCCAATCCGAAAGATAAAGTGAATTCTTTAGTTTCTACCGGGACCCAGCTTAACCGGCAGATGGCCGAACAGATACTTGACGCCGGATTAAAGCAGGTAAAATGCTTTATCACGGACGGGCAGGAGATTCTTAATACATTAGAACGCGACCGTACCACTAATAAGGAGGAAGCGCTTTTTGAAATCTACCGGCGCTTGCGGCCCGGAGATCCGGTGACTATCGAGTCCGCGCAGATTTTGATTGAAAGATTAATTTTTGACCATAAACGCTATGATTTGGGAAGAGTCGGGCGTTTTGTTTTGAACCGGAAACTGGAAATGAAAGTGCCTCTGGAGATGCGGGCGCTGGACAATAAAACGATTATTGCTGTTATTAAAAGCCTGATCAAATTGAAAAACGGAGAAGGGAAAACGGATGATATCGATCACTTAGGAAATCGCCGGGTGCGGACTGTAGGGGAACTAGTTCAAAACCAGTTTCGGATTGGTCTGGCCAGGATGGAGCGTTCCGTGCGGGAAAGAATGGGGATATATGATATGGATTCGGTAATGCCCCATAATCTCGTCAATTCCAAACTGGTGTCTTCGGTAATCAAAGATTTTTTTGGCCGCAGCCAACTGTCCCAGTTTATGGACCAGACAAACCCCCTATCCGAGCTTACGCACAAACGGCGTTTAAGCGCGCTTGGGCCGGGAGGATTGAGCCGGGAAAGAGCCGGTTTTGAGGTTCGCGACGTACACTATTCGCATTACGGACGAATCTGCCCGATTGAAACACCGGAAGGGCCGAATATCGGTTTGATCGCATCGCTTACAACTTTTTCCCGCATTAATGAATTTGGGTTTATTGAAACCCCGTATCGCAAGGTAGTAAACGGGAAAGTTACCGACAAAATAGAATATTTAAGCGCGGATATCGAGGACCAGTATGTTATCGCCCAGGCGAACGCGCCGATAGATAAAAGCGGGCGTTTTATAAACGATCTTATTTCCTGCCGCTATAAAGGAGATTTTCCGAAAATGTCCAGAGACGGCGTTAATTATATGGATGTTTCTCCGCGCCAGATTGTAAGCGTGGCCGCAAGCTTAATTCCGTTTTTGGAACATGACGACGCAAACCGCGCTCTGATGGGCTCGAACATGCAACGGCAGGCCGTTCCTTTATTGGATACGGAAGCCCCGCTTGTGGGGACCGGGATGGAGGCGAAAGTTGCGCGGGATACGGGCGCGATAGTTATCTGTAAGAGTGAGGGCGTAGTGAAATATGCCGATGCCAAAAAGATTATTATAGACGGCATAACTTACAATCTTCAAAAATTCAGCCGTTCGAATGCCTCGACCTGTATCAACCAGCGGCTGATAGTAAAAGTCGGGCAGAAGATAAAGCGGGGACAGGTTATCGCTGATGGAGCCGGGACAAAAGACGGAGAGTTGGGCTTAGGCCGAAACGTTCTGGTCGCGTTTATGCCGTGGCGGGGATATAATTTTGAAGACGCGATCCTCATCAGCGAAAAGGTCATAAAGGAAGATATCTATACATCGGTACATATCGAAGAGTTTGAGTGCGAGGCGCGGGATACGCGCCTGGGCAATGAGGAAATAACTTGCGATATCCCGAATATCGGCGAGGAATCGCTGAAAGATTTAGGCGAAGACGGGATTGTCCGCATCGGCGCGGAAGTAAGCCCCGGGGATATTCTGGTGGGAAAAGTTACTCCGAAAAGCGAGACGGAATTGTCGCCGGAAGAGAAACTTTTGCGCGCGATATTCGGAGAAAAAGCGCAGGATGTTAAAGATACATCGTTGACTGTTCCGCCCGGGATCGAAGGCGTGATTATTGACGTGCGTGTTTTCACCCGCAAAGGGGTGAAAGGCAAGTCCAAGGAGCAGATGGGCGAGGAGGTAAAGGAAGCTAATAAAATCCGTAAATATTATAGCGAGCAGATAAAGAAATTGAAGCAGGACCGCAACCAAAAATTATATAGTTTGCTGCTTCATAAAAAACTCGCGGCAAGTTTATTGGATGAAGAAACCGGAGCCGTCCTTATCCCCGCGAACAAAACCGTAAAGAAAAAAGATATCAAAAAGATCGACCGCGTAGATTTAGATAGTATCAAGATTGCGGACAAACCCGAGGTCGCGGAGAAGATAAAGAAAATAATTGATCTTTTAGATGATCAGATAAAAGAACTTATTGAAGAACAGGAAAGAGAGCTCGAAAGAGTAAAAAGAGGCGATGAGCTTCCTCCGGGAGTGTTGAAAAAAGTAATTGTCCTTGTCGCCGGCAAGAAAAAACTTTCCGTGGGCGACAAAATGGCCGGCCGCCACGGCAACAAAGGCGTTATTGCCCGCATTTTACCGGAAGAGGACATGCCGTTTTTACCGGATGGTACGCCGGTGGAAATAGTGCTTAATCCTTTAGGGGTACCCTCGCGTATGAACGTCGGGCAGATTTTGGAAACACACTTGGGTTGGGCGGCAAAAGTGTTGGGATTTAGAGTGGCCAGCAGCGTATTTGACGGATGTTCGGAGGCGGAGTTAAGGCAGGAATTAAAGGCAGCCAATCTGCCGGAGGATGGAAAGATTGTTCTTCGGGACGGTTTTACCGGGATGAATTTTGACCAGAAAGTAAGCGTGGGCTACATCTATATGGTCAAACTTGCCCACTTAGTTGATGATAAGATTCACGCGCGTTCCATCGGCCCATATTCTTTGGTAACTCAACAGCCGTTGGGAGGAAAGGCCCAGTTTGGCGGACAGCGTTTTGGAGAAATGGAAGTGTGGGCTTTGGAAGCGTATGGAGCGGCGTTTACGCTGCAGGAACTTCTGACCGTAAAAAGCGACGATGTGATTGGTCGCACGCGGATATACGAATCTATCGTTAAGGGCGAGAACGCGTTGAATCCGAGCACTCCGGAATCGTTTAACGTTCTGGTTAAAGAACTGCAGAGTTTAGCGCTGGATGTGCGTACGGAATCGAAAACAGACGGTAAAGAAAAGCCGGAAAAAAAAAGAAGTAGATAGATAATCTACATAAAAAAACAGAAAGGTAAAAACATGGCACAAGATGCCAACGCATTTGATGCTATATCAATTAAAATTGCTTCTCCGGAAGTGATCCGGGCATGGTCCTTTGGCGAGGTCAAGAAACCGGAGACCATAAATTATCGGACTTTGAAACCGGAGAAAGACGGCCTCTTCTGTGAACGCATTTTCGGGCCGACTAAAGACTGGGAGTGTAATTGCGGTAAATACAAACGCATAAAACATAAAGGAATTGTTTGTGACCGTTGCGGGGTGGAAGTTACGCTTTCTAAAGTGCGGCGCGAACACATGGGGCATATTGAACTTGCCGCGCCGGTATCACACGTTTGGTTTTTTAAGGCGATGCCCTCGCGTATGGGCGCGATTCTGGATTTAACGCAGAGAGAACTGGAAAAAGTTATCTATTACGAAGAACATATTATTATTGATCCGGGTGAAACACCTTTAAAAAAGAAAGAATTGCTTACCGAAGACCGGTATCAGGAGTATCTGGGAAGATATGGAAGTAAATTCAAAGCGATGATGGGCGCCGAAGCTATCGCTATACTTTTGGATGAAGTGGATCTGGGCAAACTAAGCAAGAAAAAACGTAAACTGCTTGAAGACGCGAAAGCGGAAGCAACGATAAAAAAACTTACCAAGACATTAAAGATGATCGAAGATTTCAAAAAATCAGGGAATGAAACGCGCTGGATGGTGCTGAAAGTGTTGCCGGTTATTCCCCCGGATTTAAGGCCGTTAGTTCCTTTAGATGGCGGCAGATTCGCCACTAGTGACTTAAATGACCTCTACCGCAGAGTTATAAACAGGAATAACCGCCTAAAGAAGCTGATAGAACTTAAGGCGCCGGATGTTATTATCCGCAATGAAAAACGCATGTTGCAGGAAGCGGTTGACGCTCTTTTCGACAACGGCCGCCATGGCCGGCCGGTATTGGGGCCGGGGAATAGGCCGCTTAAATCTTTAAGCGATATGTTAAAAGGCAAGCAGGGACGGTTTCGCCAGAACCTGTTGGGTAAACGCGTGGACTATTCCGGCCGTTCCGTAATCGTTATCGGGCCGGAATTAAAACTGCACCAGTGCGGATTGCCGAAAAAGATGGCGCTGGAGTTATTTGAGCCGTTTATTATAAAGAAATTAAGAGAAAGAGGTTTGGTGCATACCGTAAAAAGCGCAAAGCGGATGGTCGAACGCGCCCGCCTGGAGGTCTGGGATATTTTGGAAGAGGTTATCCGCGAACATCCGGTATTGCTTAACCGCGCGCCGACATTGCACCGGTTGGGAATTCAGGCGTTTGAGCCGGCGTTAATCGAAGGAAAAGCGATTCGTGTTCATCCTTTGGTATGTACTGCGTTTAACGCGGACTTTGACGGTGACCAGATGGCGGTGCATGTGCCTTTGTCTACCGAGGCGCAAATGGAATCGCGTTTGATTATGCTGGCGACAAATAACATTTTTACTCCATCCGACGGCCGGCCGATAATTGCACCCAGCCAGGATATCGTGCTTGGATGTTATTATCTTACTACGGTCGGGCCGAGAGATCCGAATTTTAAGTTGGAGGATTTGAGATTATTTGCGGATATGGATGAGGCGATTACCGCTTATCAATGCGAGCAGGTACAAATTCATGAACGTTGCCGCTTAAGGGTGGGGCATGAACTTATTGAAACTACCGTCGGCAGGATAATATTTAACCAGCTGATCCCGCCGGGTTTTGGTTATGTTAATGAACAGATGGAAAAAACAAAACTGAGTAAAATAATTACCGAATGTTATAAAAAATTCGGCCACCATCGTATCGTTATTCTGCTGGATGATTTGAAGAAGATCGGTTTTGAGCACGCGACCCTCGGCGGCATTTCTATCTCGATGGAGGATTTAAAAATCCCGGAAGGAAAGGTTAAAATCCTGGAAAAGGTGCATCAGGAAGTGTCCAATGTGGAAAAACAATATAAACGCGGGATCATAACTGAGGGAGAACGTTATAATAAGATAATCGACCTTTGGACGCACGCGACCGATACAATCAGTGAAATGGTTTTCAAAGGCCTGGATCATTTCAACCCCATATTTATGATGGCGGATTCCGGGGCGCGGGGTTCGAAATTGCAGATAAGACAGTTAGCGGGTATGCGCGGATTGATGGCCAAGCCCTCAGGCGAAATTATCGAAAATCCGATTACGGCAAACTTTCGCGAAGGATTGACTGTTCTTGAATTTTTTATATCTACGCACGGTGCGCGTAAGGGGCTTGCGGATACGGCGCTGAAAACCGCAGACGCGGGGTATCTCACCCGGCGGCTGATTGACGTGGCTCAGGATATGATTATTACCATTGATGATTGTCAGACACTTAACGGAATTATGATTTCCGCGATTACCGAAGGCGACGAAATCGTGGTAAATTTAAAGGAAAGAATTGTCGGTAGAATTGCTTTGGATAATATTGTAGATATCGTTACGGATAAAGTAATTGTGTCGCAGGGGGAAGAAATTACCGAAGAAAAAGCGGACCGGATCGAAGAACTGGGCATAGAAAAAATCAGGATTAGAAGCGTGTTGACGTGTGAGCTCTCACGCGGTGTTTGCGCCAAGTGTTACGGCCGTAATTTAGCTACGCAGAGATTGACGGAATTGGGAGAAGCGGTGGGAATTATTGCTGCCCAGTCTATCGGAGAGCCGGGAACTCAGCTTACAATGAGAACTTTTCATATCGGAGGAACGGCTTCCCGGATTATTGAACAATCTTTCATGAAGACCAAAAATGACGGGTTTATAAAATATCATAATTTGAAGACCGTAACTACGAAAAATAACGAAATCATTGTTTTTAACCGCAACGGCCAAATCAGCATTCATGATGACGCCGAACGGGAGCTGGAAATGCATAGCGTGCCGATTGGTTCAATTATCAGCGTGCCGGACGGCGGACATATCGAGAAAAATATAGTTTTTGTAAAGTGGGACCCGTACACTTCGCCGATATTGACGGAAGCCAGCGGCCGGGTTCGTTATGAGGATATTAAAGAAGGCGTTACTATGCGGGAAGAGCTGGATAGTTCTACCGGATTGACGGAGCGGGTAATTATCGACCATAAATCAGATTATCATCCGCAGATTATAATCTTAGGCGCCAGCGACGAAGTAGTCGCTTTCTACAGCATTCCTTCAGGGGCGCATGTCGTGGTAAAGGATGCCCAGGGAGTAGAAGCGGGAGCGCTTTTGGCTAAGACCCCCAGAAAGATTACCAAAACCAAAGATATCACCGGCGGCTTGCCGCGCGTAGCGGAGATATTCGAAGCGCGTCGTCCGAAAGATCCGGCAATTATCAGCGAAATCGACGGGATAGTGAATTTCGGCGAGTCCAAAAAAGGGCATCGGCGCATAATAATAAAAAGTGTTTCGGGAATGAGCAAAGAATATTTGATACCGCCGGGTAAACATCTAAATGTCTATCAGGGGGATCCCGTAACCACCGGTCAGGTTTTAACGGACGGACCCTTAGTATTGCAGGATATATTGAGAGTTTGCGGCGTGCAGCAGCTGCAGGAGCATTTGGTTAATGAAATTCAGGAGGTGTATCGTCTGCAGGGAGTGCGCATTAATGACAAACATATCGAAGTTATTGTTCGCCAGATGCTCAAAAAGGTCAAAATAGAAGATCCGGGCGATACGGAATTTTTGCCCGGGCAGCAGGTGGATAAATATAAACTCGATGAAGAAAATAAGCGCGTTCGTGAGAAGAAAGGCAAAGCGGCAAGCGCGACACCGCTGCTTTTAGGGATAACCAAAGCGTCGCTTACAACGGAGAGCTTTATCTCGGCCGCGAGTTTTCAGGAGACAACGCGGGTATTAACCGAAGCCGCTGCGAGCGGAAAACGGGATGAGCTTTTAGGGTTAAAGGAAAACGTAATCATGGGGCATCTGATACCGGCGGGTACGGGCTTTCATGCGCACCAGAGAGTTGAATTAGTACCGGAACAGGCCGCAGCTGTCGAAGAAAAAGCTATAGATACGGTAGAAGTAAGTTAAAAAGCAGGGCTTCACAAAATTCGTTCAGCCCTTAAGTGAATTTCGCGAAGGGCTGTTAAAAAGCTTAAGGAGAAAAAGAGGTTATGCCGACAATTAATCAGTTAATAAGAATAGGCAGGAAAAAATCGGGCGGCCGGATAAAATCGCCGGCTTTGCAACGCTGTCCCCAGAAACGAGGCGTGTGTCTTCAGGTCAGAACCATGACGCCGAAGAAACCGAATTCGGCCCTGCGCAAGATTGCCCGGGTTCGGCTTACAAACGGGATAGAAGTTACCGCTTATATTCCGGGAGAAGGGCATAATCTGCAAGAGCATTCGATTGTTTTGGTTAGAGGCGGCCGGGTTAAGGATTTGCCGGGGGTGCGGTATCATATCGTGCGGGGAACGCTGGATACGGCCGGGGTTAGCGACAGAAAAAGAAGCCGTTCTGCTTATGGAACAAAGAAGCCGAAAAAATAATTAAAATATAATTCGTCCCGCCGCAGCGGGGCGCATTAATTAAAGGAGGGAACATGCGTCGCAGACGCGCGATAAAAAGAGAGATTCAGTCAGATCCGAAATACAACAGCCAACTAGTAGCTAAACTTGTAAGCATTTGTTTGGTTAAAGGGGAAAAATCTTTGGCTGAACGGATTGTCTATTCGGCCTTCGATATTTTAGAGAAGAAAACCAGTAAGAACGGCTTGGAAGTGCTCAAAAAAGCACTGGAAAACGCCAGGCCCTTACTTGAAGTAAAGCCCCGACGGGTCGGCGGCGCAACTTATCAGGTACCGCAGGAAATACGCTCCGAACGGGGTACGATAATTGCTTTGCGCTGGATACGTAATTTTGCGCGGGCCCGCAAAGGCAAGCCCATGCAGGAAAGATTAGCGCAGGAATTGCTTGATGCCTATAATAACGAAGGAGCCACGATAAAAAAGAAAGAAGATACGCACAAGATGGCTGAATCTAATAAGGCCTTTGCCCATTTTCGTTGGTAATTTTTAGAGGAATGAGAATTAAAGATAATGCAGAAAGTTAAAATACGCAACCAGAGTAAAACCAAAGACGTTACGCGGATGAATAGACAATATTCTTTAGAAAAGACCAGAAATATCGGCATCATGGCGCATATTGATGCCGGCAAGACCACGACTACTGAAAGAATTTTGTATTTCACCGGCCGGGTTTATAAAATCGGAGAGGTCGACGAGGGAACGGCAACTATGGACTGGATGCTGCAGGAGCAGGAACGGGGTATTACAATTACCAGTGCCAGCACCACTTGTTTTTGGAGAGATTGCCGGATTAATTTAATCGATACTCCGGGACATGTGGATTTTACGGTGGAAGTGGAGCGGTCTCTGCGGGTGTTAGACGGAGCGGTAATTGTCTTGTGTGCGGTAGGCGGGGTCCAGCCGCAATCAGAAACCGTATGGCGCCAGGCGCAGCGGTATAATATACCGAGTATCGCGTATATAAACAAGATGGACAGGATCGGCTGTGATTTTTATGGTACGTTGAAGCAGCTGAAGGAAAAACTGGCGGCGACAATTATCCCGGTTCAAATCCCTTTTGGGGCGGAAGATTCTTTTAAAGGGGTAATTGATTTAATCGATATGGAAGCGGTTATATTTACCCAGGAGAAGTCGGGTATATCTTTTAAAAAAATGCCGATACCGCCGGAATTGTTAAACGAGGCGCGCAAATACAGAATGCAAATGATTGAAACCGCCGCCGAAGCGGATGACGGTTTAATGCAGCGTTTTATTAATAATGAAGAGCCGGAAAAAGAGGAAATCAAAAGAGCGATCCGGACGGCGACGGTAAAATGCGGGTATGTTCCGGTATTGTGCGGTTCAAGCCTGCGCAATATAGGCGTGCAGCCGTTGATGGACGCGATCTGCGATTATTTGCCGAATCCTCTGGATGTGCCGCCGATGGAAGGGCGGGAGCCGGAGTCGGGTAATGTTATTAAACGCGCCGTAAGCGATGACGAATATACGAGCGCATTGGCGTTTAAAATTATGTCGGATACTTATGTCGGAAAATTAACGTTTTTCCGGGTCTATTCGGGAACAGTCAAATCCGGCACATATATTTATAATTCTAATAAGAAAATTAAAGAAAAAATCGGCAAGATCGTCAGCATGCATGCCAACAAACAGGAAGTGGTAGGCGAGGTGCATGCGGGTGAAATCGCCGCGGCCGTAGGGCTTAAGAATACAAAAACCGGAGATACCCTGTGTGATATGGATAATCCGATAGTTTTAGAAAGTATGCATTTTCCCGACCCCGTAATTTTTATGGCGATTGAACCGGAAACAACGGCGGCGCAGGATAAGCTGGCGTTGGTGTTAAACAGAATTCAGGAGGAAGATCCGAGTTTTAAAGTTAAACTTAATGATGAAACCGGGGAAACTTTGATTTCGGGCATGGGCGAGTTGCATCTTGAGATAATCGTCGATCGCTTAATCCGGGAGTTCAAAGTGGAAGTCCGTATTGGTAAACCGCAGGTTGCGTATAAGGAAACGATTTCGAAACTGGTACGCGTAGAGGGAAAGTTTATACAGCAAAGCGGCGGCCGCGGCCAATATGGGCATGTGGTTTTACAGGTATCCCCAGCCAGCCGGGGTAAAGGGGTAGTATTTATAAACGAAACGACCAAAGATATAATTCCTAAAGAATTTATACCGCACATTAAAGAGGGCGTAATGGCCTCTTCCTGTGCCGGTGTTTTAGCCGGGTATCCGGTCATTGATGTCGAGGTTAAACTTATCGGCGGCTCGTCCCACGAAGTTGATTCTTCGGATATCGCGTTTCGGATGGCAGGTTCTATGGCCTTTACGGACGCATTGAGAAAAGCAAATTCAATATTGCTTGAACCGGTTATGTCGACCGAGGCGATAATCCCGTCCGAATATTTGGGAGATGTTATCGGAGATTTAGGTTCGCGCCGGTCCAAGATTGAATCAGTGACTGATCGGGCAAACGCGAAAGTAGTGCGTGGTTTTTGCCCTTTAGCGGAAATGTTTGGTTATGCGACGGCGATAAGAAGCTTGACACAAGGGCGGGGAACCTATACAATGGAACCTTCGTATTATACAGAGGTTCCGAAGCAAATTCAGGAAGTTTTAGTGGGAAAAAGGTATTAATATAATAAAGGGGGATAACAATGGCGAAGGAAAAATTTGAACGAACGAAGCCGCATGTAAACATCGGTACAATCGGGCACGTAGACCACGGCAAGACCACCTTAACGAGCGCGATAACAAAGGTCTTGGCGCATAAGGGGTTGGCACAGGCGAAGAATTACGATGAGATCGATAACGCGCCGGAAGAGAAAGAGCGCGGCGTAACGATAAACGTACACCATGCCGAATACGCAACGGAAGCCCGTCATTACGCGCACGTAGATTGTCCCGGGCACGCCGACTACATCAAGAATATGATTACGGGAGCGGCGCAGATGGACGGAGCGATACTGGTAGTTTCGGCGCCGGACGGACCGATGCCGCAGACGCGGGAGCATATCTTGCTTGCGCGCCAGGTAAACGTACCGGCGGTAGTAGTATATCTAAACAAGACGGACATGGTGGATGACGCGGAGTTGCTGGAATTGGTGGAGCTGGAAGTAAGGGATTTGCTGAAGAAATACGAATATCCCGGGGACAAGATCCCGATCGTCAAAGGGTCGGCGGTAAAAGCGCTGGAAGAGATCGACGCGGGCAAATTTGACGGCGAGAACGTGAAGTCGATATTGGATTTAATGAAGGCGGTGGATGATTTTATACCGACGCCGCAGCGTGATATAGAAAAGCCGTTTTTAATGGCGGTGGAAGACGTATTTTCGATTACGGGCCGCGGGACCGTGGGTACAGGCCGGGTGGAACGCGGCAAGGTCAAGGTAGGAGAAGAAGTAGCCATTATCGGGATGAAGAAGGAAATAAAGAAGACGGTAGTTACGGGCGTTGAGATGTTCCGTAAGCTATTGGACGAAGGCATGGCCGGAGACAACGTCGGGCTGCTTTTGCGCGGCGTCGAAAAGACCGACCTTGAGCGGGGCCAAGTTGTGGCTAAACCCGGCTCGATTACGCCGCATACGAAGTTTAAGGCGCAGGTATACATATTGACGAAAGAAGAAGGCGGACGGCATACCCCGTTTTTCAAGGGTTATCGTCCGCAGTTTTATTTTAGGACGACAGATGTAACCGGAGTGGTTACTTTAGCGGCGAATGTAGAGATGATCATGCCGGGTGATAATGCGGCGATGGACGTTGAGTTGATTGTACCGATCGCGATGGAGAAGGAGTTGCGGTTTGCGATTCGGGAAGGCGGACGTACGGTCGGCGCGGGTGTTATCTCGGAAATCGTAGAATAGATTTTTAGGAAGAGGAAAGGGTAAAGGACATGGCGCAGAAGATAAGAATAAAATTAAAAGGGTATGACCATCGGGTTCTGGATCAGTCTGCCGAAGAGATTGTGAACACGGCAAAAAGAACTGGCGCTAAAGTAATCGGTCCTGTGCCGCTTCCGACCAAGAGGTCGTTGTATACGGTATTGCGGTCTCCGGTGATTGATAAGAAGTCAAGAGAACAGTTCCAACTAAGAATTCATAAACGGTTATTGGAAATTATTGAACCGACCGCCAAGACCATCGATGCTTTAAAAAGGCTGGATTTGCCGGCGGGCGTGGATGTGGAGCTTAAATAAGGAACATAATATGTTTGGGATTTTGGGAAAAAAAATTGGAATGAGCCAAATATTTAAGGAAGACGGAACCTGCGTGCCGGTTACGGCTATCGTCGTCGGCCCCTGTTTTGTCGTCCAGGTAAAGGCTGCGGATAAAAACGGTTATTGCGCGATTCAAATCGGATTTGAAGATAAAAAAGAGAAGAGGACGAATAAACCGCAACTGGGCCATTTTAAAAAAGGGACGGTAACTCCAAAAAGATTTATTCGGGAGATCCGGGTTGATGATGTTAAGGAATATAAAGCGGGACAAAAGATTGAAGTAGATATATTCCAAGAAGGGGATTTTGTGGATATCGCGGGCAAATCCATCGGTAAAGGTTTTCAGGGCGGCATGAAAAGATGGGGATGGTCCGGAGGGCCGGAAGCGCATGGTTCTATGAGCCACCGCCGCATTGGTTCTGTCGGCACAAACACCACGCCCGGCCGGATATTGCGTGGACATCATATGCCCGGGCATATGGGAAATAAGAAGATTACCGTACAGAGCTTGGAAGTGGTAAGAGTGGATAAGGATAATAATATCTTGCTGGTTCGGGGAGCGGTTCCCGGCCACAAAGGTTCTTATTTAGTGGTTAAAAAAGCGAAAAAGAAAAAAAGTAAAGAATAAGAGATAAAAAAATGTTTACCCTTTCTATTTATAACCTGACGGGAAAAGAAACCGGTAATATCGACCTGGATAAGAAAGTTTTTGACGGGAAAGTCAATGTCCCGCTTCTACATCAGATCGTTGTTATGTATCAGGCAAATAAGCGGCAGGGGACATCTGGCACCAAGACGCGCGCCAATGTCAGCGGCGGTAATTCCAAGCCCTGGCGCCAGAAGGGCACCGGCCGGGCCCGGGCGGGTTCAAGCCGCAGTCCGTTATGGCGTAAAGGCGGAATAGTCTTCGGCCCGCATCCGAGAAGTTACCGGTATGAGATGCCGAAAAAAATGAAAGTTAAAGCTTTGATTTCAAGCCTGAATTCCCGTTTAAACGATAACCTCGTAAAAGTATTGGAAGAATTAAAAGTAGATTCCGGCAAGACGAAAGAATTTGTACAGATTATTAAGGCGTTGAAGTTGGAAAGAAAGACCCTTTTTATCTCCAGCGAGTCGCAGGATTCGCTTGTGCGTTCCTGCCGGAATATCCAGTCTATAAAACTTAAAGGTTCAAAAGACATCAACGCGCTGGATGTGCTTGAAGTTAATAATCTGGTAATAACCAAGAACGCGCTTGAGGAGTTAACGGCGCGATTGAAAAAAGGGGTTAAATAAGCAGGGTTATGCAGAGTCCATACAAAATCGTAAAATATATCTTGCGCACAGAAAAAGGAACGGCGCAGGAAAAGGAAAACAAATATATATTCAGCGTGGATAAAAAAGCAAATAAAATTGAAATTAAACACGCGATTGAATTTATCTATCGGGTGAAAATAAATATGATTCATACGCTGACGATACCGGGAAAACCAAAACGCGTACGTTATAAAATGGGAAAGACTTCGTCCTGGAAGAAAGCGGTGGTAACACTTATGCCGGGGCAGAAGATAAATATAACTTAGGAGCAAAAAAGTGGGAATCAAAACTTATAAACCGATAACTCCGGGCTTAAGATGGAAGAAAAACGCTGATTTTTCCGAAATCACCGCGGCAAAGCCGGAAAAATCCTTAACGACGGCATTAAAGAAAAGCGGTGGCCGCAATAATCTGGGGCGGGTAACTAATCGTACGCGCGGCGGCGGGCATAAACGCCGATACCGGATTATTGATTTCAAACGGGACAAACATAACATGCCGGCAAAAGTTATCACGATAGAATACGATCCTAATCGTTCAAGCCGGATTGCCCTTTTAGAATATGAGGATAAAGAAAGACGTTATATCATCGCTCCCAGCGAATTGCATGTCCACGACGAAGTAAATGCGGGAGAGGGCGCGGAGATTAAGACGGGAAACGCATTGCCGATTGCTAATATTCCGATGGGCACGTTTATTCATAATATCGAGCTTACACCCGGTCAAGGCGCAAAGATGGCGCGCAGTGCCGGCGCCGCGGCCCAGATTATGGCCAAAGAAGGCCCGTATGCTCATATCAAAATGCCGTCCGGAGAAATCCGGTTGATCCGTACGAATTGTTATGCGGTAATTGGACAGGTGGGCAATATCGAGCATGAAGCTATCACCTACGGCAAAGCGGGAAAGACGCGTTGGCTGGGAAGGAAGCCTCTGGTTCGAGGCGTAGCGAAAAATCCGGTTGACCATCCGCATGGCGGAGGAGAAGGAAAAGCGGGGCAAGGCAATCCCCATCCGGTTACTCCCTGGGGGATGCCGACTAAAGGTTATCGTACCCGGAAAAAGAAGAAAGCGTCAAGCAGGTTTATTATTAAAAGGCGAGTTACGAAACGTCGTTTAAAAAAATAAAGTGAGGTAATTTTATGTCGCGTTCAATAAAAAAGGGTCCTTACATTGATCCGAAGTTATTGAAAAAAGTGGAAAAAATGTCAAAAAGCCATGAACGCAGGCCGATAAAAACCTGGTCCCGGCGTTCAACTATTTTGCCGGAATTTGTGGGATATACGTTTTCCGTGCATAACGGTAAGGCATTTCTTCCGGTATTTGTTACGGAGAATATGGTGGGGCATAAGCTGGGAGAATTTTCCCCTACGCGTATTTTTCGTAAACACGGCGGCTTTAAAGCAAAAGAAGCAATGCAGAAAACTTAAAATTTAACTGTAAGGAATTCGTAATGATTGCGAAAGCAAAAGCACGTTTTGTTAGAATTGCGCCGCGAAAAGTACGGCTGGTTACGAGCCTGATCAAAGGTAAATCCGTGCAGGAAGCACTTGCCTTTTTGAGCGGCACGCATAAGCGCGCCGCGCAGGTTATCGATAAACTTTTACGTTCGGCCGTGGCCAATGCTAAACAAAAAGGTTTTGAAAACGAAAATCTTTTTATTTCTAAAGTGTACGCTGATGACGGGGTGACTTGGAAGCGTTCCCGGGCGGCAAGTTTCGGCCGGGCAAACCGTATCAATAAACGCACTGCGCACATCACGGTTGAACTGGACCGCAAAGAAACCGCGAATAAAGTTACACCGCCGTTAAAGACGCTACATAAGGAGAAAGAAGTAAAAAAGGCCGTTGTAAAGAAGAAGAAAGTTGCGGTAAGAAAAGCAAAGGCGGATAAAGTAAGGAGGTAAAGTGGGTCAGAAGGTACATCCTTTAAGTCTGAGATTAAACTTTATTAAAGACTGGAATTCGCGCTGGTTTGCAAAGCGGAAAGATTATTCGAATAACCTGTTTGAGGATATCAAAATCAGGAAGTATATAAAAAAGAATTTTTCTTCGGCCAGCGTTGCTCGCATAGAAATTGAACGGTCCAGCAACCGGATAAGAATTATTGTTTCTTCCGGGCGCCCCGGGGTTATTATTGGAAGGCGCGGCGCGGATATTGACCGGTTGCGCGATGAATTGCAGTCCATGACCCGGAAAGAGATATATGTGGATATTAAAGAAATAGCTGCTCCGATGGCGGATGCGCAGCTGGTAGCCGAAAATATTGCTTTTCAGCTGGAAAAAAGAGTCGCGTTTCGCCGCGCCATGAAAAAAGCGGTTTCCCAGGCGATGTCTTCCGGCGCCGAAGGTATAAAAATTATCTGCTCAGGCCGTCTGGGCGGAGCGGAAATAGCGCGTTCGGAAAAATATAAGGCCGGAAAAATTCCGCTGCACACATTGCGCGCGGATGTAGATTACGGATTTGCGGAAGCCCATACGACCTATGGGGTCATCGGCGTAAAATGCTGGGTTTATAAAGGGGATGTGATTTTGGGCAAGAAAAATCAGGAAGAATTAAAGGCCGTGGGTACGGAAAGCGAGGCCAAGTAATGGTTTTAATGCCCAAGCGGGTAAAATATAGAAAATACCATCGCGGCCGCAGAAAGGGCGTGGCCAGCCAGGGAAATAAAATTAACTTTGGCGAGTTCGGCCTGCAGGCGCTCGAAGCTGCTTGGATAAAAAATACGCAGCTGGAAGCCGCACGCGTTGCCTTGAACCGGTCGTTACGCAGAGGGGGAAAGGTGTGGATTCGCATTTTTCCCGATAAATCCGTTACTAAAAAACCGGCGGAAACAAGGATGGGCAAAGGAAAAGGTATGCCGGAGTATTGGGTAGCCGTGGTCAAGCCGGGGAAAGTTATTTTTGAAATAGAAGGAATTCCGCGGGATATGGCCAAAGAGGCAATGCGGCTGGCCGCTTCGAAATTACCACTGCGAACCAGGTTTATCGGCCGAGAAGGAGCTTAAAAAAGGAAAAACATGGCGATTAAATCTAAAGAATACCGAGATTTTACAAAGCCGGAATTGGATGATAAATTGCGGCAGCTGGAAGAAGAATTATTTAAGCTGAAATTTCAGGCGAAAACCGCAAAACTGGATAAACCGCACAAGATTACACTCATCCGGCGGGATATTGCGCGCATAAGAACTTTTTTAAGACAACTGGAATTAAAAGAAAAAGTGAAAGGTGAAAATTAAAAAATGAGTAAAGCGAAAGGCGAGCGCAGGCAGAGAACAGGTATAGTTGTTAGCGATAAGATGAATAAAACCCGGGTGATTCGCGTGGTAAGAACCACCCGTCATCCTGTATATAAGAAAGTGATTAGAAAATTCATTAAGTTTAAAGTGCATGACGAAAAGAATGAGTCCAAAATCGGTGATAAAATCAGGGTGGTGGAGACAAGGCCCCTGTCCAAAGATAAGCGCTGGAGATTGATAAAGATTTTGGAGTCTCATAAGGAGTAACAAGAGCATGATTCAGATGCGCAGTATTTTAGATGTGGCGGATAATACCGGAGCAAAACGGGTAAGCTGTATCGGTGTGCTTGAGCGTTCGGGAAAGAGAACGGCATCTATCGGTGATATTATTACTTGTAACGTTAAAGAATCTTTGCCTACGGCAACGGTCAAAAAAGGGGAAGTTGTAAAAGCGGTTATCGTGCGCACGCGTCTTCCGATACGCCGCCGGGATGGCAGTTACTTAAGGTTTGATCACAATGCGGTAGTAATCATTGATGCGCAGAAGAATCCGCGCGGCACAAGAATATTTGGGCCGGTAGCCAGAGAATTACGGGATAAGAATTTCACTAAAATCGTTTCTTTAGCGCCGGAAGTGATTTAAGAAAAGGATAGAAGAAGATGCGAATAAAAAAAGGCGATACAGTTTTGGTGATTGCGGGCAAAGAAAAAGGCAAGACGGGAAAAGTATTGCGTTTTTCTTCCGATACGGGCAGAATTTTGGTGCAGGGAATAAATTTTGTAAAAAAGCATACGCGCCAGACCCGCCAGGATCAACCCGGCGGAATTTTGCAGAAAGAAAGCCCAATACATATGTCGAACCTCGTGTTTTATTGCCCGCGTTGCAATAAGGCATCAAAGTTGGGGGTAAAACTTTTGTCGGACGGTTCTAAAACAAGAATATGTAAAAATTGTCAAGAGATGGTGTAACCATGATACCGAGATTATTGGAAAAATATCGAGATAAAATTGTCCCGGAGATGATAAAAAGTTTTAACTTTACGAGCAAGATGCAGGTGCCGCGTCTTGAGAAGATCGTAATCAATATGGGAGTGGGCAAAGCGCACGAAGATATTAAAATTCTGGAAGCGGCGATGCAGGATTTGGCGCTAATTGCCGGGCAAAAACCCGTTATTACCCGCTCAAAAAAAGCGATCGCGAATTTTAAAATCAGAAAAGGCCTGCCGGTAGGCTGCAAGGTAACTTTGCGAAAGACAAAAATGTATGAATTCCTGGACCGGTTAGTCAATGTGACGCTGCCGCGTATTAGAGATTTCCGCGGCGTATCGGCGGATTCGTTCGATGAGGCCGGTAATTATGCCTTAGGGATTACGGAGCAGTCGATTTTCCCGGAGATTGAAATTGATAAAATCAAGCAGGTGCAGGGTATGGATATTATTATTGTTACCAATGCCCAGAAAAAAGAATATGCCAAAGAGTTACTGCGTCTTTTTGGCATGCCGTTTCGGAGTTAATAATTATGGCCAAAATAAGTCAGATAGTCAGATCCGAGAGAAAACCCAAGTTTAGAACGAGAAAATACGTGCGGTGCAGAGTCTGTGGACGGTCCCGCGGGTTCATGAGGCGTTTTGAATTATGCCGGATTTGCTTTCGTGAATTAGCGTCCCGCGGCATGATCCCCGGGGTGACTAAAGCCAGCTGGTAAAACCAAGGGTGGTTTTAAACAGAAGGCGGTTTTAATATATTTTCGAAATAGGAGCATGAAACGATATGAGTATTACCGATCCGATTGCTGATATGTTAGCCGTGATTAATACAGCGCAAAGAGTAAAAAAAGAAAAGACCGATGTGCCGGCTTCCAAAGTCAAGGAAGAGATTTTAAAGATAATGAAAGAAAATGGCTATATCGTCGATTACCGTAGAATCGAAGACGGTCGACAGGGGCTTTTGCGCGTGTATCTGAGGTACGCAAGCAATAAAAATAAGGACGCGATGATTTCCGGAATGAGGCGGATTTCAAAGCCCGGCCGCCGGATGTACGTAAACTACGAAAAAATACCTTATGTTTACGGCGGTACCGGACTAGCGGTGCTTTCTACCTCGCGCGGAATAATGACAGGTAAACAAGCGCGCCAAACAAAAATTGGCGGCGAAATCTTATGTTACGTGTGGTAAACAATTATGTCTAGAATAGGAATAAAACCGGTAATAATTCCCGCGGGTGTTAAGGCAAGCATCGATAAAAATTTGGTGCATGTCGAAGGGCCAAAAGGCAAGCTGCAGTTTGCTAAAAGTCCGTTGATTCAAGTCGCAATCGAGACGGATAAAATTAAAGTATCCCGGGGCAGCAACGCGAAAAATGTGCGTGCGTTACATGGCCTGACCCGGGCAATGATTGCGAATATGGTTAAAGGCGTGCTTGAGGGGTATAGCCGGCAGCTCGAAATGATCGGCGTGGGGTATCGCGCCCAGATTTCCGGAAAAAAATTAATTTTACAGCTGGGTTTTTCTCATCCGGTGGAATGCCTTATTTCAGAGGGTATTACAATAGAAACACCGAAACCTACGCAGATTGTGGTCAAAGGTATTGACCGGCAAAAGGTGGGCCAGGCCGCTGCGAATATCCGGGGTTTTTTGCCGCCGGAGCCGTATAAAGGAAAAGGTATTCGTTATGTAGGTGAGTATGTCAGACGCAAAGCAGGAAAGGCAGTGGCAAAATAAGAGATGAAAATAGCCAGACTAAAAAGACATAAACGGATCCGCCGGAAAGTATTCGGGACCAAAATAAAACCGCGCCTGTGTGTATATAAAAGCCTGAAAAACATATATGCCCAGCTCGTTGACGATGAACAGAACAATACTTTGCTTACTTGTACGACTCTGGCAAAAGAGGTAAAGGACAAAAGCAAAGGCGTTAATATCAAAACCGCGATTCTCTTAGGAGAGATTATTGCGAAAAAAGCTAAAGAGAAAGGCATCGAAGCGGTCGTTTTTGACCGCAGCGGTTATTTGTATCACGGTTTGATTAAGGCCTTGGCCGAATCGGCCCGAAAAAACGGATTAAAATTTTAAAAAATATAGCTGGATATCCTTGCCGGCGAAAGAGGAGGTAACTTGAAGGAGAGAGAAACCCAAAGACAAGAACAGGAAATAGTAGATAAGGTTATCGCCATAAACCGCGTATCCAAAGCCCATAAGGGCGGGAGAAAAATGTCATTTACGGCGCTGGTGATTGCTGGGGACGGTAAAAAACATGTGGGTTGCGGATTGGGCCGGGCAAACGAAGTTGCCGATGCGATTCGCAAAGGCGTTAATACCGCCCGTAAGAACCTGATTGAAGTCCCGCTCAAAGGAGCAACCATACCGCATGAAATCATCGGAGCTTACAGTTCCGCACGGGTATTGCTTAAACCGGCCTGTGAAGGTACGGGAGTAATCGCGGGCAGTTCGGTGCGGGCGATTTGTGAACTGGCCGGAATTAAGGATATTCTTACAAAATCCATGCGTTCGGATAATGTTATTAATGTCGCTAAGGCAACGATGCAGGGATTAGAAGCTCTGGCGAAACACATGGAACTAAAAGTATGCCGGGAAATGCCCGGCAGTGATGTCGCTCTGGTAAAGAAAGAAGTAAAAAAAGAGGATAAGCAGGAAGATGTTAAAGCTTAATGATTTAAGGTCGCCAAAAGGCGCCCGAAAGAAGAAAAAAATTCTAGGCCGCGGTTCAGGCACAGGACACGGCAAGACCTCTGGCCGCGGGCATAAAGGGCAGCTGTCGCGTACCGGAAAGACAAAACGGCCGGGATTCGAAGGCGGACAGATGCCGTTAATCAGGAGAATACCAAAACGGGGGTTTAACAGTAAATTCAGAAAGAAATATCAGATTGTGAATCTGGATCAGTTGAATCGGGTAAAAGAAGATACGGTGCTGACGGCGAAAGAATTTGTGGATTTAGGCCTGGTGAGAAAGCGAAATATCCCGATTAAAGTTCTGGGAAACGGTAAACTGAGCAAACGCTTGACCATTCAGGCGGCGAAGTTCTCCATCACGGCGAAGAAAGCGATCGAAGATTTAGGTGGTAAAACCGAGATAGTAAGGCTGGCGGATGCGGCGGCGGCTTCGGAAAAGAAAAACGGATAACACAATAGTATTGAATAATTTTCATGTTTAAAACATTAAAAGCATTAATCAATTCCTTCAAAATACCGGACCTGAGGCAGCGGATTTTATTTACCTTAGGCATGATTGTTGTCTATCGTTTGGGTTGTTATATTACTATCCCGGGAATAAACGGTGAAGCATTAGCTCAATTTTTTGCCAATGTTGCCAATAAACAAGGCGGAACGCTCTTTGACGTTATGGATCTATTTACCGGCCGGGCCCTAAGCCAGATGACCGTATTTGCCTTAGGGATTATGCCGTATATTTCCAGCTCGATTATCATGCAGTTGTTGACGGTGGTAATACCGCATTTCGAACGCCTGGCTAAAGAAGGCGGCGACCATGGCCGGAAGATGATTACCCAGTATACGCGTTACGGCACGATTGGCCTGGCCCTGTTTCAGTCTTTTATTATTAGTGTGTATTTGGAAGATCCGGCGCATTTTATGGGATTGCCGATTGTCGAACACGGCGGTTTGGGTTTTAGATTATTAACGATCATTACGCTTACCTCCGGCACAGCGTTTATAATGTGGTTAGGCGAACAAATTACCGAACGCGGAATCGGCAACGGGATGTCAATTATTATTACGGTAGGTATTATTTCGCGCCTGCCGACCGCTTTGCGTTTTGTCGTTCAGTTACTTTCACCGTTCAGCCCGGAAAAGCGGCAGATCGAACCGTATACGCCGGTAATCATGGTGGGGCTGCTGTTGGCCGTAATTATTTTTGTGGTGTTGATTACCGAAGGACAAAGGAGAATTCCGGTCGAGTACGCCAAGCGCATTATCGGCCGCAAAGTTTATGGCGGGCATAGCACCTATATTCCCCTGCGCGTTAATCAGGCCGGTGTTATCCCCATAATTTTTGCACAGTCGATAATTCTTTTTCCCGCGACCATTGGACAGTTTATACCTAGTTTACAGCGTTTTGCCGAAAGCCTGATGCGAGGGCACCTGTTATATACGATCGTGTATAGTTTGTTGATAATTTTCTTTGCCTATTTTTATACCGCGGTTACTTTCAACACGCAGGATGTAGCGCAGAATATGAAAAAATACGGCGGGTTTATCCCGGGCATCCGCGCGGGAAAGCCCACGGCGGAATATTTGGACCATGTATTAACGCATATCACATTGCCGGGCGCAATATTCTTGGCGGCAATAGCCGTATTTCCCGACTGGATAATGGCTTGGCTGAAAGTGCCTTATATTGTCGCAAGTTTCTTCGGCGGCACCGGGCTTTTAATTATAGTCGGAGTAATGCTTGATACGATGCGGCAGATCGAATCGCATCTTTTGATGCGCCATTACGACGGTTTTATGAAAAAAGGGCACTTGCGGGGCAGAAGATAAGAAGTTTTTTGTTCGGAGAAATTATAAATGCGTTTGATTCTACTTGGGCCGCCGGGAGCGGGTAAAGGTACTCAAGCTGATGTTCTTTGTCAACGGTATAAGATGGCGCATATTTCGACCGGAGACCTCCTGCGGCAGGTAATAAAAGATAAGATACCTGTCGGGCAAAAAGCCAAGAGTTTTATGGATCGGGGCGAACTTGTCCCGGATGAAATTGTCGCGGCGATAATTGAGGAAAAATTAAAAGATAAAGATACAAGCGCAAGTTTTATCTTGGACGGTTATCCGCGCACGCGCAGACAGGCCGAGATTCTAGATAAAACTTTAAGGCAGCTTGAAATTGTTTTGGATTTAGTATTGTATTTTGAGACTGCGGAAAATACGATATTAAAACGTCTTACGGGCCGGCGGGTTTGCAGAAAGTGCGGGTTCAATTATCATCTCGTTAATATCCCGCCGAAAAAAGAAAATATTTGCGATAGGTGCGGCGGTGAACTTTTTCAGAGGGATGACGACCGGCAGGAGACGATAAAAAAGAGGATCGAAGTTTATAATCAACAGACAAAAGAGCTGATTGATTATTATGATAAGGAAAAGTTGCTTAAAAAAGTATCCGGAGATTTGGACGTAGAACCGCTTTTTAAAGAATTAGAGAAAATTTTTAGAAGTGCCGGATTGACATGATACCAGTAAAGTCAAAAAATGAGCTGAAAAAGGTTAAACAGGCTGGTGTTATCGTCGCTAAAACTTTGAAATTTTTGGCTGGGAAAGTTAAGCCGGGAGTTACGACTAAAGAATTGGACGCGGACGCGGCGCTTTTTATAGAAAAATCGGGCGGTAAAGCCGCATTCTTGGGCTATCACGGATTTCCGGCGCATATTTGTGTGTCTATAAATGAAGAGGTTGTGCACGGGATACCCTCTGGCCGAATGGTAAGAAACGGAGATATCGTAAGTTTGGATGTCGGGGTTGAGCTTGAAGGATATTTTGCGGACGCGGCGATAACCGTGCCGGTGGGAAAAATTAGCAAAACAGCGCAGCGTTTGCTCAAAATAACAAAAGACGCTCTTTATAAAGGTATCGCCGCCGCGAGATGCGGCCGGCATTTATCGGACATCTCTTTTGCGATACAAAATTATGTGGAGAAAACGGGATTTTCGGTGGTGCGGGATTTCGTTGGGCATGGTATTGGGTTGAAACTCCATGAGGAACCGCAGATACCCAACTTCGGCAAGCCCGGCCAGGGCGTGAAACTTGAAGCGGGAATGGTTTTGGCGATTGAGCCGATGATAAACGCCGGCGGGTATGAGGTGGAAATTTTGCCAAACGGGTGGACAGCCGTAACTCGAGACAGAAAGATCTCCGCTCATTTTGAGCATGATATTTGCATAACGGATAGTGTCGCGGAAATTTTTACGATTTAAATATAAAGTTAAATTATGGCAAAAGAAGCCGGTATTCAGGTAGAAGGGAAGATATTAGAAACATTGCCAAATGCGATGTTCAAGGTGGAACTCGAAAACGGGCATCGCGTTTTAGCGCATGTTTCCGGTAAGATGCGTATGCATTTTATAAGGATTTTGCCGGGAGATAAGGTTACTCTGGAACTTTCCCCGTATGATTTAACCCGGGGAAGGATAATTTATCGAGGGAAATAATATGAAAGTTCGTTCCAGCGTGCGCAGGATTTGTGAAAACTGCCACATAATTAAAAGAAAAAACGTTGTGAGAGTTATTTGTAAAAACCCTAAACACAAGCAAAAACAAGGGTAGGAGGAGATTGTGCCGAGAATTGTTGGTATTGATTTACCGAAGGAAAAGAGGATAGAGATTGCGTTGACTTATATATACGGTATTGGCAGAGCTGTTTCCAACAGGATTTTAAGTATCGCCAAGGTTGATCCCAATACCCGGGCAAAGGATTTAACGGAGACGGAGATTTCACGGATTGCCGCAATTATTCAGAAAGACCACCAGGTTGAAGGGGATTTGCGGCGCGAGATTTCTCAAAACATTAAACGCTTGATGGAAATCGGCGCTTACCGGGGCATGCGCCATAAACGGGGTTTGCCGGTACGGGGCCAACGCACAAAAACTAATGCCCGCACACGTAAAGGGCCGCGGCGCAATCTCGGGATGAAAAAGATAGCGGCAACTTAAAAGTTTTTAAGGAGGAATTGTGGCAAAGAAAAAATTTAAATCGAAAAAAAAGATTATACGCAACCTGACGGAGGGTATCGCGCATATTCAGGCGACATTCAACAATACGATAGTTACGATAACCGATTTAAAAGGTAATTCCGTTGCTTGGGCAAGCGCCGGCACTAGCGGGTTTAAAGGATCACGCAAATCCACGCCGTTTGCCGCTCAAATGGCCGCCGCTAAAGCGGCTAAGACGGCAAAAGATACGGGGATGAAAGAAATAGCCGTTTATGTTAAAGGTCCGGGTTCGGGAAGAGAATCGGCAATCCGCGCTTTACAGGCAGCGGGACTACAGATTAATTTAATTAAAGATGTAACGCCGATTCCGCATAATGGCTGCCGGCCGCCGAAACGCAGAAGAGTATAGCCGGGAAGTTAAAAGGTATAAATCATAAGTTAAAAATTCAAAATAAAAAAATCAAAAACAGAATTATAAAAAAGAGCATTAAAATCAAACAAGATTTGGAGGCGTAATGGCACGTTATATTGGACCAACATGCAGGATGTGTCGCAGAGAAGGGGCAAAATTATTTCTCAAAGGATTGCGTTGCAGCAGCGAGAAATGCTCTTTTAGTCGGCGCAGTTATTCGCCGGGACAGCATGGCCGGAATAAACGTATAAAAGTATCCGATTATGGCTTGCAGCTTAGGGAAAAACAGAAGGTAAAGAGGATTTACGGTGTCTTAGAGCGGCAGTTCCGGAAATATTTTCATGATGCGGCAAGAGCCAAAGGAGTTACCGGTGAGTTATTACTGCAGATGTTAGAGCGGCGGCTGGATAATGTGGTTTTTCGCTGCGGGTTTGCCGCATCTTTAGCCCAAGGTCGCCAGTTTGTCCGTTATGGTCATGTATTAGTGGAAGGCCGCAAGGTTGATATCCCGTCGTATCAGGTAAGCGCGGGAGAAAAGATTCAGTTGCGGGGCAAAGTAACACTGATTAAACTTATAAAGGAAAACTTAGAAGTTACCAAAGACCGAATCGTTCCACCCTGGTTAAAAGTGGACGCAGCTAATTTAAAGGCGGAAACCATTGCTTTGCCGGCAAGAGGGGATGTTCCTTTTTCGGTACAGGAACAGCTGATTGTAGAGTTGTATTCGAAATAATAAATTTTTTTATATTGGTCTATTAGATCTTTAAGGAGGTATTTATGGGAGCGCGCTGGAAAGATTTTCAAATGCCAAAAAATATAGTTTGTGATGAAACGACCCTTACGAGCACATATGGGAAGTTTATTGCGGATCCTTTTGAACGGGGTTTTGGTATTACAATCGGCAATACCTTAAGACGGGTTCTGCTTTCTTCTATAGAAGGCGCCGCGGTAAGCGCCGTAAAGATTGCCGGCGTACAGCATGAGTTCTCCACGGTGGATGGAGTCTTGGAAGATGTATCCCAGATAATATTGAATTTAAAAAAACTGGTTTTAAAAACGCATGGCACGACACCAAAAGTTATTTACATTAAAGCGGAGAAGAAGCAGGAAGTCACAGCCGGTGACTTAATCGTTGATGAAACCGTGGAAATTGTAAATCCGGACTTGCATATTGCTACTTTGGCGAAAGATGCTAAATTAAACATGGAATTAACCATAACCAAAGGCCGCGGCTATGTTCCCGTAGACAGGATGAAAGAGGAAGAGAAGACTATTGGTGTGATCAAAATGGACGCTGTTTATACCCCGGTTACCAAAATAAACTTTAACGTGGAAAATGCGCGCGTCGGACAAATAACCGATTATGACCGGCTGATTTTGGAAATTTGGACCAACGGCAGTATTAACCCGAAAGATGCCCTGCTGCATGCCGCACATATCGCGCAGCGGCACCTGGATATTTTTATGAAGTTCGGCCATATCGAAGAGGAAGAAATAGAGGAAGAAAAAGCGGGCGTGGATGAAGAGTTTCTAGAAAAGCTGAAGATGCCGGTAGCCGAGCTGGATTTGTCGGTGAGAAGCGCGAATTGTCTTAAAGAAGCGAAAATTAAAGTGGTCGGGGAATTGGTAAGAAAGACGGAGCTGGAGATGCTTAAGTACCGCAATTTCGGGAAGAAATCTCTTGCCGAAATTAACTTAATATTGCAGGCAATGGGGTTATCTTTCGGCATGAAGATAGATGACCTTTTAAATAAGAAGGAATAATCGTTATGCGCCATAGGAAAAATAGTAAGAGGTTAAGCAGGCAAAGCGCTCACCGCAGGGCGGTTTTGAAGAATGTGGTTAAGAGCCTGCTTGTAAAAGAGAAAATTAACACGAATTTAGCGCTGGCCAAGGAAGCGAGAAAGCTCGCGGAACGGCTTATTACCTTGGGTCGGCAAGATACACTTTCTGCCCGGCGCCAGGCTTTTAAAATACTTACCGATCACGCGCTGGTTAAATTGTTGTTTGGCGAAATCGGCCCCCGCTTTGCAAAACGTAACGGCGGTTATACGCGGATTGTTCATTTTGGTAACCGGCGGGGCGATAATGCGAGGCTGGCGATCTTGGAGCTTGTAGAACAAAAAGAAAAAAAAGAAGAGAAAAAAGGCAAAAAAGAAGTTAAGGATAGAAAAGAGCCAAAAAAGGAAGTAAAGTCGGCTCTAAAACAAAAAGAGCCGAAAGAAATAGAAGAGGCTGAAGTTCTTGAGGAAAAGAAAGAAGAAAAAACCGCGGATGCTATAAAGAAACCGGAACATGCGGCTTCCGGAAAAGAGGAAAAACAGGCGCAAAAGAAGAAAGACGAGCAAAAAGGATTTTTAGGCGGGTTGCGTAAATTTTTAAAGAAACCAAAAGACTAAGAGTATTAAATAGTAAAGATGAAACTTGCCGGCCGGGTTAAAAGTCTGTCCTCATCTCCTACGCTGCAAATTACAAACAAAGCAAAGCAATTGAAAAAAAGCGGTGTGGATGTCGTAAGCTTTGGCGCGGGAGAACCGGATTTTGATACGCCGCAATACATAAAAGACGCAGCGGTATGTGCACTTCAGCAGGGAATGACCAAATATACCCCTTCTACCGGCACCGCGGCTTTAAAAGAGGCGATAATCGGTAAGTTAGAACGCGACAATCTTCTGCATTACCGTCCGGAACAGATTGTAGTGTCTTGCGGCGCAAAGCATGCCCTCTACAGTATCTTTCAAGTTCTCTGCGAGCGGGGTGATGAAGTAATAATTCCCGCACCTTACTGGGTTTCATACCCGGAGATGGTCAAGGTTGCCGAAGCAACTCCGGTATTTGTTGGAACAGGCGAAAAAGACGGATTTAAAATCACACCGAAAAAATTACAAGCCGCGCTTACAAAAAAGACAAAAGCGGTTATTATAAACTCTCCTTCCAACCCCACGGGCGCTGTTTACACAAAAGAAGAACTTTTGGAGATTGCGCGTATTGCCGCAAAAGAAGATATTTTTGTCATAAGCGATGAGATCTATGAAAAGCTTATCTATGGTGATGCGCGTCATTATTCAATAGCCGGCTTGGATAAGGAAGTCTACAAGCGGACTTTCACCGTAAACGGCCTTTCTAAAGCGTATTCAATGACCGGCTGGAGAATCGGTTATTTGGCGGGACCAAAGGAGCCGGTCGAGAAAATATCGAATTTGCAGGATCATTCCACTTCTTGTCCTAATTCCATTGCCCAGGCCGCGGCGGTGACGGCGCTCGAGGGGCCGGACGATTTTGTAAATAAGATGCGGGATGAATTTTTAAAACGGCGTGATTATTTAGTCGAACGCATCTCTAACATGAAAAATATGAGCGTCTTCTGCCCGCAAGGGGCGTTTTATGCCTTTTCTAACATATCCCGGGTCGGTCTTGACTCCGTTACTTTTGCCGCACGCCTGTTAGATGAGGCCCGGGTAGCGGTTGTGCCCGGCGTCGGCTTTGGCGACGACAAATATATCCGCTTAAGTTTTGCCACAAGCATGGAACAGATAACTAAAGGCTTAGATAGAATTGAAGAATGGGTAAGGAAGTTATAATATAAATTTCAAATCCCAAATTATTTTCGCAAAGGAGAACAGTTGGCAAAGTATAAAGTCACTTTTATCCCCGGCGATGGCATTGGTCCGGAAGTAGCTAATTCCGCGCGGCGTTGCATAAAAGCGACGGGTGTGGATATTGAATTTGAAGAGGTTATTGCCGGGCCCGAGGCGCTTGAGAAAACAGGGGAGCTTCTGCCAAAATTGGTTCTGGATTCGATAACAAAAAACAAAACGGCGATAAAGGGCCCGATCACTACCCCGGTAGGCAGTGGATTTCGGTCCATAAATGTCGCCTTGCGCAAATCCTTGGATCTTTATGCCTGTGTGCGTCCTTGTAAGTCATATCCGGGAGTAAGATCCCGCTATCAGAATATCGATCTCGTAGTCGTCCGGGAAAATACGGAGGATTTATACGCAGGTATCGAATTCGAAGTGAATCAGAAGTCCACCCGGGAATTAATCGAAAAAATTAACGCGCTTTCTAAAAGCGTCATCCGGCAAGACTCCGGGCTCAGTATCAAGCCGATGTCAATTTCCGGGACAGAACGTATCGTAAAGTTCGCTTTTGAATATGCGTTGGCGCACAAACGCCGAAAGGTTACGGCCGTGCATAAGGCAAATATCATGAAGCATACGGACGGTTTATTTCTAAAGGTTGCGCGGGAGGTCGCGCTCAAATACGAAAATAAAGTGGAGTTTGAGGACCGCATCGTAGACAACATGTGCATGCAGCTGGTTCAGAAGCCCGAGATTTATGATGTTTTGGTCTTGCCCAATCTGTATGGAGATATAATTTCTGATTTATGCGCTGGTTTGGTTGGCGGGCTGGGGGTTGCTCCGGGAGCTAATATCGGTGAACGCGGCGCTTTGTTCGAAGCGACGCACGGCAGCGCGCCCAAATACAAGGGAAAAAACAAAGTTAGTCCGGTAGCCATGATTTTATCCGGGGTGTTGATGCTGGAGCATTTGAAAGAAGAGAAACTTGCGCGAATTTTAGAGCAAGCGGTAGCTGAAGTTATCAAAGAAGGAAAATTCGTAACATATGATTTTAAAGAGAGCCGTGATGATCCGACCGCGGTAGGCACAAAAGAGATGACGGACGCGATTATAAAGAAAGTGAAAGAAAAATTATGAAAGTAGCGGTAATCGGCGCCGGTAATGTAGGCGGAACTTTAGCCCAGAGGATTGTCGAGGCGGATTTATGTGATGTGGTGCTGGTGGATATTGCTTCCGGCATGGCTCGGGCAAAGGCATTGGATTTAGCGGATGCCAAATCACTTACCTCCATCACGGCAAAAGTGGAAGGCACCGGCGATTATAAAAAGATTTGCGCCTCCGATATTGTCGTAGTTACGGCGGGTTTTCCCCGGCAGCCGGGCATGACCAGAGAAGATTTATTAAAGAAAAATGTTTCTATCACCAGGCAGGTGGTTAAGGAAGTGGCAAAGTATGCCCGCGATTGCATCTTGATTATGGTCACTAACCCTTTGGATATTCTCACCTACGTGGCTTTAAAAGAAAGCAATTTTAATCCGAAGAGAGTGATGGGAATGGGCGGAGTGTTGGATGCTTCCCGGTTCTCTAATCTTATCGCCCAGGAGTTGAATGTTAGTGCAGAATCGGTTAAAACGCTGGTTATCGGCGCGCATGGCGAGGCGATGATGCCGCTGTTGCGTTATTGTACGGTAAACGGTATCGGTGTTTTGGAACTTTTATCCCGGGAGAAATTAGATCTGATTGTCGAGAACACGATAAAACGTGGCGCGGAAATCGTTTCCCTTTTGGGCAAAGGCAGCGCTTATTACGCTCCTTCGGCCGCGGTTTTTTTGATGGTTAAGGCTATCTTAAAAAACGAGCAAAAAGTTGTTCCCGCCTGCGTTTGGCTTTCCGGCGAGTATAACTTAAAAGATATCTGCATCGGCGTTCCCGTAAAACTCGGCAGAAACGGAATTGAAGAAATTATTCAGGTAAAACTCAATCCCAAAGAACAAAAGCAACTGTCCAACTATGCGCAATCAGTAAAGGACACATTCAGCCGCTTAAAAAAATAAATTCAGGTTGTGTCAAAAAAAATATTGCCTATCTTTCCAGTTAAAACACACCGTTTAAAAGCAAGATCCATTTTTATAGTTCTGTTTATTTCTGTTTGTGCGGTGAGCTTGTCCCGCTGCGCGAAAACCGATACCGTTTTAAACCGGAAGATGATTCTAATGGGAACCGAAGTGCGCGTGACGGTTGTTTCTAAGTCTCCGGGCGCGGCGAATTATTTAAAAGAGGCGTTTTCGCTTATAAAAAAGTATGACCGGATGTTTAATTTTTATGAAAAAGAGAGTGAATTAAGCTTTATCAACAGGCGAGCGATGTTAGAACCGGTTCGGGTAAGCAGTGATATGTTTGAAATAATCGATAAGGCGGTTTATTATGCTGAAATTACGCACGGAACGTTTGATGTTACAGCTACCTCTTTACAGCGAAAAGGCGGATATGGTAGTATTGTCTTGGATAAAAACGAAAGGACGGTTTATTTTAAAGAGCCTAATGCAAAAATCGACTTGGGTGGTATCGCGGCCGGATTTTGCCTGGATAAAGTTATTGAGTACTTTGAAGATGCGGGAATAGAGAATTTTCTTGTGGATATCGGCGGCGACGTGTATGCGCACGGTCTGAACGCGGCCGGACGCCTCTGGCGGGTGGGCATAAGAAATCCGCTAAGGCACGAGGAGATAATTGAACCGTTTAACCTTAAAAACCGCGCGGTGACGACGTCCGGCAATTATATAAAAAAGCATATCGTAAATCCGGCGTCAGAGAGCATCGCCGTATCCGCAGAGGCGGATAACATTTTGAGTGTTACGGTTATATCCGGCAAGGCTCTAGATGCGGACGTGTTTGCCACGGCTTTTTTTGTGATGGGAAAAGATAAGACGCAAGATTTTTTAAAACAAATGCCGCAGATGCATATGCGGGTGATTTTTATCGTGAACGAACGCGGAAAACCGAAACTTGTAAGGTTATAGTTTTAAAAAACAAATAAGAAAGGAAAAAGCGTAATGGGACTTAACCTAACTTATAAAATTTTAAAAAATCATCTCGTCTCCGGGAAATTAGCGTCAGGGGAAGAAATCGGGATTAAAATCGACCAGACCCTGACTCAGGACGCGACCGGAACCATGGCCTATTTACAATTTGAAGCTATGGCGATACCGCGCATTAAGACGGAGCTGTCCGTAAGCTATGTGGACCATAATACGCTCCAGGTTGGTTTTGAAAATGCGGACGACCACCGGTACTTACAGACCGTAGCGGCAAAATACGGGATTAAATTCTCAAGAGCGGGAAACGGTATTTGCCATCAGGTGCATCTTGAGCGGTTTGCCAAGCCGGGCAAGACATTGCTCGGTTCGGATAGCCATACTCCGACCGCGGGCGGTATCGGTATGCTCGCTATTGGGGCGGGGGGATTGGATGTCGCCGTGGCCATGAGCGGAAGTGCGTTTTATCTTACCGTGCCCCGGGTTATCCGGGTCGAACTGGAGGGCAAATTACGCAGTTGGGTCTCGGCAAAAGATGTTATTCTTTATATTTTAAGCATCCTGTCCACAAAGGGCAACGTGAATAACGTGCTGGAATATTGCGGCGAGGGCGTAAGGACTCTTTCTGTGCCGGAACGTGCGACCATTGCGAATATGGGCGCGGAAACCGGGGTGACTACAAGCATTTTTCCTTCCGATGAAATAACGCGGCAGTTTTTGATAGCGCAAGACAGAAAGAAGGATTGGCAGCAGTTGTCCGCAGATGCCCAGTGCGAGTATGCAAAGACACTAACCGTCGACTTGTCGAAAATTGTGCCTATGGCCAGCTTACCGCATTCACCGGGAAATGTCGTGCCCATAAAAAAAGTAGCCGGAGAAAAAGTGGATCAGGTTATTATCGGCAGCTGTACTAATTCTTCGTTACGGGATTTAATGGTGGCGGGTAAAATCCTGGAAGGAAAAACAGTGCATCCGGACGTGTCTTTGGCGATAGCGCCCGGTTCGCGTCAGGTCTTGTCCATGATTTCCAAAAATGGTACCTTATCCAGCTTAATCGATAGCGGTGCGAGAATAATGGAAAGCGTATGCGGATTTTGTATCGGCATTGGCCAGGCGCCAAAGACAAACGCAATATCCCTGCGTACAAGTAACCGTAATTTCGAAGGCCGCAGCGGTACAAAATCAGCAAAAGTGTATTTGGTATCGCCGGAAACCGCGGCTTTTTCCGCGATCACCGGGCGAATTGCAAACCCATGGGATAAAGAGGGTAAAGATATCCCCCGTTTTAAAATGCCGGATAAATTTGATATCGATGATCGCATGATTATCCAAAACCAGAAAGTTTCTTCTAGTGTCACTATTTACCGCGGCCCAAACATCGGCACGCCGCCGAAAAATACGCCTCTTTTAGATAAATTAACGGGTAATATCGCCATTAAAGTCGCAGATAAAATTACTACCGACCATATTATGCCCGCGGGGTCTTATCTTAAATACCGTTCCAACGTAGAAAAGTATTCCGAATTTGTGTTTAAAGAAATTGATCCTGATTTTGCCTGTCGGGCGCTTAAATTAAAGGCGAAAAAGAAAGCCGCCTTTATTTTAGCCGGTGAAAGTTACGGCCAAGGTTCAAGCCGGGAGCATGCGGCCATGTGCCCGATGTATTTAGGGGTAAAAGCGGTTTTTGCCAAATCGTTCGAACGTATTCACGCGGCGAATCTAGTGAATTTCGGCATTCTGCCGCTAGTATTTGCTAGAAAGCATGATTATGACCGGATCGAAAAATACGACGTAATTACCATATCGGACATTTTTAAGTGTTTGAATAAAAACAGGAATATCGTAATTCAAGACGATACGAAGAAGATAGAGTTTGAGCTGAGCTATGTTTTAAGCGCGCGTCAAAAGGAAATTATAAAAGCCGGGGGATTATTGAACTTTACAAAAGGGAAAAAGGGAAGATGAACATAACGGCAAAGAAGATAAACAAAAATAATTTTAAAAAATTCGGCTGGGTTATCGAATGGCAGGGGCCAGAGAATAAAAAAAGCAAAAATCAGTTCCGGATTGTAGTAAATGATGCTAAAGTCACAGGCTGGCGCATTGCCTACCTTATTGTGCGCGAGAAGCGGATCAACCGGTTAGAGCGGCATCCTTATTCCATGGAGAGTTTTGAACCGGTAAAGGGAAAATCAATTCTTTATGTTTCTACCCAGAAAAAGCCGCGGGATATTGAGGCATTTATCTTGGATAAACCCATTGTGCTTAAAAAAGGTATCTGGCACGGCATTGTTACCCTCGGCCAACAAGCGCACGTCAAGATAACGGAAAATAATACCGTGCACATGCGCATATTGGAACTGGACGAGTGGATACCGGCTAAATCGAAAAGAGGTCTAAAATGAAAGAGTGTCCAAAATGCGGTAAGCAGTATGGCGATTTATGGGGAGTATGTTTACTTTGCAGGATTCCTCTAGAACTTTTAGGCAGCGAAGATAGACTCGCTCAATTGGAAAACCAGGCAAAGAGGATTCTTAAAGAAATAGAGGAGATAAGAAGCGGCAAGCAAATAGTTGCAAAAGAAGAAAAACCGCAAGACGTAAAAAAAGAAGAGGTAAAAAAAACTGAAAAACCAAAGTTTCAAACAACAACAGAATTACCTAAACAAAAAAAGAGCTGGATAGAGAATTTTGAACAGATTTTAGGTGGAAAATTATTCAATAAGCTGGGTATTCTTGCGGTTGTAATCGGGATTGCCCTTTTAATTGGATATTCCTTCAAGTATTTAGGGGCTGTCGGTAAAATTTCCATAGGATATGTAAGCGGATTAGGTATACTTATTTTTGGGGCTAAAATTGAAAAGAAAAATAACTTTTCTGTTTACGGTAAAACTTTAATTGGTGGTGCATGGGCAATATTGTATTTTACGACATACGCGATGCATCATATTGCCGATGTCCAATTAATAAAAAGCCCCTTGATCGGAATAGTATTTCTCTTGGGTGTATCATTCGCGGCGGCAGCCCACATATATAAATATAGATCGGAATTGGCAACTGTATTTTCATACCTTTTAATGTTTATAACCTTGATGGTTTCCCCTTTGTCTCTGTACACGATGTTAGCGACTACCCTTGTAGCTCTATCCCTCATTTTCTTTCTGGTTAAAGAGCAATGGGCAAAATTCGGTTTATATGGAATGGCCATGACGTATTTTACTTATCTTTGCTGGTTTACGCCAACACCGGGCGTGATTTTAGGGAAAACGCAATTTTTTACGGCAATAGGATTCCTTGGCCTTTACTGGGCAATTTTTGTTTTAGCGACGTTTCTTATCCGGGACAATGACAATAACAATTTATATATCAGGATAAAAGAAGCGACCCACATCGTTAATGCTGTAGTTGTCGCGTTTTTAACTTACTTTTTGCTGCAAAACGGATTTATGGAGTATGTGCGACCAGCATTATTAATTGGGGCAGGATTGTATTTAATGCTCACTATTATTTCTTATTGTTTTAAGCAGAGACAATTATGCTTGATCAGCTCTATCTTTTCCATCTTATTTACAGCTTACTTTTTAGCGTTGGAATATGCGGGATATAAACTTACGGTATCTTACATCATTCTTGCACAAGTTGTATTTTTGACAGGTATAGTATTGAAAGAGCCTTACTGGCGGATATTCTCATTTAGCTTTTTGATGCTGATTTTAGGTAAAATTTTATTTGCCGATATCCCCTTAATAGAGAACATACCGTTAAGTTATCATTTAAGTAAACGGATTCTTTTCTTATGTTTTGCGGCGGTTGCCTATTTAATCGACTATCTCGCGTATCAACGTCTTGAAAGAAAAAAAATGCTTATCGAAAAGGAAAAGAGTCATCCGCCAATAATTTCTTACGCTTATATTATTATCTACGTGCTGGGAACATGGCTTGATTTGCCAAAAGTTTTGACAGCTCCGGCTTGGATGATATTAGGAGTTATCTTATTGCGATTGGGGATTTCGAATAATACGAATTATCAAAGGTTGCAAGGTTTTGTGTTGGGAGTAGGAAGTTTTCTAAGGCTGCTCATGTCCAATATGTCCATTGACGGTGAGATCGGAGGGATTAGTTATCGAATTTTGAGTGTAACACCCGTCATCATGCTTTTTTACTATTGCGTCATGCTTTTAAATGACGAAAAAATAAAGGCGATATTAAACGAAGCGGAAAAAAAGATGGGGATAGTTTATCATTATTTAATTTTTGGCAGCATCATGTTTTTAACGAGAGCTGAAGCACCTAAGCATGTTGTCGCAGCTGCATGGGGAATTATCGCCTTAATATATTCATTCATCGCGATAAGATCAAAAAAACACTGTTATCTTGCTATCAGTTCAATCGCCGCAATCGCCGCCGCATTAAGAGCTATTTTTGTCAATGTTTTGCAGGAAAAATATCTGGTAGGGATGACCGGCGATATGTTTTTTTCAAGTATTACCGTAGGGGCTTTGTACGCCGGTAATTTTATCTATTTGACTGCCAGGCAAATAATCGAAAATGTTACAGAATTAAAAAGAGGGCTTATAAGGAAGTTTTTATATTGGCCGAGATTTGTTTTTGGTTTATCGGCAACTATTCTCTTAACGACGATTTTGATGGTAAAATTAAGCGGGGTAATGTTAACTATCGGTTTGGGGACAGAGGGATTATTGCTATTTTTGTTTGGGTTTGGGTTTAAAGACAAAAATTGGCGTATATATGGGCTTATAATTTTGTTCGGAACGTTATTAAAAGCGTTTTTGATTGATTTGAGACAACTATCCACGTTACATTACATATTGTCTTTAATAGCGCTGGGTGCGATATTGCTTTTCGTCTCATTTATTTATACGAAATATAAAGATACAATCAAAAAGTTTATATAATAGAAGTTTTTATGAAACTAAGGAATGTTTATTTAGCGGTTAGTTTATTAGTCAGCATTCTGGCGATTGCATTTATTATGATTAAAGGCAATCCTTCGGATAAAGTGAGTTTTAATTCGGTTTCCGAGTTTGTTGAAAGTATCTTGCATCATGCGGACAAGGCCGGGCATATTTTAACTTCTTTAACCGATGAAGAAGAAATGGAGGTCGGAAATAAAATACATAAGAAAATTAGCGTTTCTTATGGAAAAGAAAAGTTTAATAATACCCCAATACATAAATATATAGATGAGGTGGCACAGATAATTTGTAAAAACGTAAAGAGAAAAAAAATTAATTATAAAACCCATATCTTAGATAGTTTCTATCCGGAAGCGTTTGCGCTTCCCGGAGGGCATATTTATATCTCAATGGGGTTAATCGCTCAACTCAAATCCGAAGCAGAACTAGCAGCTATCTTAGGGCACGAGATAGTGCATGTTGACGCAAAGCATTGTATTGGAGCAATTCAATATAAAATTAGGTTGGAAAAAATTATAGGGGTGATGGATTTAGATACTTATGTGGATATCGGCTACCAAATTTTTTTAAAAACTGGATACTCTGAATTTCAGGAAACGGAGGCGGATTTGGGAGGAGTATATTTGGCCTACAAAGCGGGATATCATCCTTTAGCTGCTGTTTCTGTCTTTAAACGTATCTTTGAAAAGGAATTATCTAAAGGAGAATTTTTTGAACCAATTACGCCAGTTGGAGATACGGCAAGAGCGACTGTAGGACTGCTCGTAAGATATTTTTCAACACATCCCCCCGTGCCTGACAGGATAAAAAAGATAGAAAACTATATAAAAGAAAGTATGTTTGTCAAAGAAAAGTCAAAATTTTATGTAGGCGAGAAAAATCATATAGAAAGAACATCGATGAAAGAATTTTGTTATAAAGAAGAATTTAAAGAAGATTATTTGCTATTGACAGGAGAGAAACTGGTTAAAAAGCATTATAAAGAAAAACCGGTCAGTGAAGTCTATACTTTTTATGGAAGGGTATATAAAGGAATGGACATTTCTGATATAAAAACGATATTACCGGAAAAATTAAAGGTTTCTAAAACCCCTGCGGCAATAACATATAAAGATGTTCTGATTTATGATTTTAAGAATGAACCTTTAAGGAAAGAGATTGCGCTTAATGTTAGCTTGGAAAATACGAGAGTAAAAGATATCAATATTTCCAGCGTTGAATAATTATCATATTTGGTGTCCAAATAACCCCCGCAGTTTTATGTCGGCCAACAAGCGCACGTCAAGATAACGGAAAATAATACCGTGCACATGCGCATATTGGAGTTAGGCGGCTGGATATAAAACAGGCCTTGCTCATCCATAACTCATTTTATATCAATAAGTTAAGATAAGTAACCCGCCCTAGGTTCTAAGTACCGCTTTGCTTGCCAAGACCAATTTCTTGTGGTATACTTTAACACTTTTTATAGTTTCAAAATTACATTCAGGATATGAATAATAAATTAGTTTTTAAAATTATAGCCGTGTTGCTTTTGCCGGGAGTTTTACTTTGCCCAACAGCTTGGGCCAGAGGAGACTATCTTGCGCCGGCGCTGCAAATCGCTTACCAGCAGTTTCAAGCGCCTTTTCAACAGGCAGCGATAAATAAGGCTGAATTTTCCATAATAACCGCTGCTCCGCAACGATCACGCCGGGCAGAAGATACAAACGGTTCTTCTTTGTTTGGGGTGCCGGACAACGTGGATTTTTACCGTAGGATCGCGCAGAAAAAAGGCGCGAACGTAAACTTTATCTATGATGAGTTATGGTGGCAGGAGTTTATTTTGAAAAAAGGATTTCATCCGACAACCGTCGGTTGCTTTGATGCGCACTTGAATATCTGGATTTTCGCCAAAGGCGCGGATGAGATCAGTTTACATGAACGCATGACGCATGAGGCCGTGCATGCCGGACATATTGCCGTTTATAGAAGCCGCCGGCCGGTAGATAAGGAGATAAGTTTTATCCAGGATTTTAATAGGATCGAGGCTGATCTGTACTATGCGCAGGATAAAGAGTTATGGAATATCTTTATGGAGATTAAACAGTTATTGCGTTTCCAGTATAATTATCCGGGTATCGTCATAAACGATTTTATAAAAGGAAATATAACTAAGGTTGAGGCGGAAGGCTTGATGTTGAAATTTTTCGGTAATCAGCTGCCGCGATTTTCTTATACAGTGGCGTGGGGCGGTATCGAAGTCGACTTCGACCTGGGGCAAAAAATGTTTTTTAACTTAACCGGCGCGGGTTTGAGAAATATTTTGGCTGAATATCAAAACCCGCCGTTTAGCATCGCTTCCGAATTTTTCGCCTGGGCCTATCACCGCCTGGCCAAGCGGGCGTACTATGGCCCGGCCGCGGAAAAGGATAATCTGCCCTACAGCACTTATGTCGGAGAGAGATTAACGCTGCTCATGGATAAATTTTTGCGCCGATTGTTTACTTTTGAATCTTCCGCCGCCTATTCGGCGCAGCAACGGTTAATCGAGCACTATATAAACTTAGGACTTCCGGTTATGCTGGATAATAGTGTTTATGGCCACAACGCTGCTTTGGAGCAAATAAAAGACCTGTTCAGCATAAAGACCCAAAGCGGATTATCTGCCAATATGGTGTTTGTGGAACAAGCAATATGATTTGGTTAACAGATGACAGTTGGATAGCTCTCGCCTTAAAAATTGCGATCTTTTGGAAAAATTATTTAACTTTTCCTTGTCGTTGACGAACCCGCCTTTTTGTGCTATTTTAAACTAAATTGTTCTCAAAAACAAAATTAAGGAGGGAAAGATGGAAGATAATAGAATTCTGCTTTCAAAAAAAGATATGCCCAGGAAATGGTACAATATCCAGGCAGATCTGGCTCACCCTCTGCCGCCGCCGCTTAATCCGGGTACGGGAAAGCCGGCAACCCCGGAGGACTTTGCCGCGATTTTTCCGATGTCTTTAATTGAGCAGGAAGTAAGTACTGTGCGCTGGATCGATATTCCGGAGGAAATACTGAATATTTTGTCCATCTGGAGACCGACACCTTTGATTCGGGCAAGGCGTTTGGAAAAATTTCTCGATACACCGGCCCGGATATATTTTAAGGATGAATCTGTCAGTCCGCCCGGCTCGCACAAACCGAATACCGCGATTGCGCAGGCTTACTATAACAAAAAGGCCGGCACAAAAAGATTAGCTACTGAAACCGGCGCCGGCCAGTGGGGCAGCGCCCTGGCTTTTGCCACTAATTTTTTCGGCCTGGAGTGCGTGGTCTATATGGTTAAAGTCAGTTATGAACAAAAACCATATCGGCGTTCGCTTATGCAAATCTGGAAAGCGCAGATTTTTCCAAGTCCCAGTACCCGCACCAAAACCGGAAAAATGATTCTGGAAAAAGACCCGAACTGCCCGGGCAGCCTCGGTATCGCCATAAGCGAGGCGATTGAGGATACGGTAACGAGTAAGGATACTAAATATTCTTTAGGCAGCGTATTAAACCATGTATTGATGCACCAGAGTATCATCGGCCTTGAAACCAAAAAACAGTTGATGCAAATCGGCGAGAAGCCGGATATCATGATCGGCTGCTGTGGCGGCGGAAGTAATTTCGCCGGGTTTGTTTTTCCGTTCATTTTTGACGAGGATTTGAATAAAGATAGAAAGATACGTTTTATCGGTACCGAGCCTACGGCCTGCCCGACGCTAACCAAAGGGCCTTACCGCTATGATTTCGGCGATACCGCTCAGATGACGCCCTTGATTAAGATGTTTACGCTCGGACATAACTTTGTCCCGCCGGGCATTCATGCCGGCGGCCTGCGTTATCACGGTATGGCGCCGCTGGTGAGTTTACTTGCCCAGGAAAAAATAGTGGAAGCGGCAAGTTTTCATCAAAGAGCTATATTTGAGGCCGCGGTTACTTTTGCCCGCGCGGAGGGCCGGATTCCCGCTCCGGAAACAGCGCATGCGGTGCGGGCGGCGATTGATGAGGCCATAAAGTGTAAACAGGAAAAGGTCGCTCGGACCATCGTATTTAACTACAGCGGCCATGGATTTTTTGACCTGGGAGCCTATGACAAATATTTTGCCGATAAACTCGAGGATTATGAATATCCTAAGGACAAAATTGAAGAGGCGTTAAAAGAATTGCCCCAGGTAGAATAAAAAAAGCATGTTTATAAGCGTAAAGGTAATAACCAGTGCTTCGGTTAACCAAATAATTCAGCAATCCAAGGGCGAATTTTTGGTAAAATTGATTACCGCTCGCGAACGGGGCAAGGCCAATCGCAAACTTTTAGATATGCTCGCCGAATATTTTAAGGTGCCAAAATCGGCGATTATGTTCGTAAAGGGAAAATATAATTCTAAAAAGATTCTAAATATTAAGACAGAAGAACGGAAATAACAATTGAAAATTAACAATTAACAATTTGAAATTTTAGATTTGTTTGAGATTTGTAATCTGTAATTTACCTACTGGCAAGATGAGAGGAGAAAATGTTATGCGGGAAGATGTGGAAAAAGTATTGGCAAAGATTCGCCCGGCACTTCAGGCCGACGGCGGCGACGTAGAACTTGTTGAAGTTACCGAAGATGGAAGGGTAAAAGTGAAGCTGACCGGAGCTTGCCGCGGCTGTCCCATGAGTCAGATGACGCTGAAAATGGGCATAGAAAATAAATTAAAACAGGAACTGCCTTCCGTAAAAGTAGTTGAGGCGGTATAACTTTTTTTAAAAAATATAATTATGTCCCGAACTATCCGTTTTGGCGTATCTTTAAATGATCGGCTCTTGAAAGATTTTGACCGTTTAATCTCCGGGCGCAACTACAAAAACCGCTCACAAGCGATAGCGGATCTGATCCGCGATTCGCTTATTGAACGGGACTGGCAGTTTAAAAACAAAAGGGTTGCGGCGATAATCGGGTTGGTTTATGACCACCACAGACGCGATTTAGTGAATAAAATCATAGATATTCAGCACGATTTTCAAAAACTAGTTATCTCTACCCAGCATATCCATCTCGACCATAAAAATTGTTTGGAGATCATTGCTGCTAAAGGCCAGGCGCAGGCAATTGTGGGCTTAGCCCACAAATTGCGTGCCGTAAAAGGCATTAAACACGCCTCTTTTACTACGACCACCAGCGGTAAAAAGCTGATTTAGTATCGGTGTCGGCACTTCTTTATAAACCTCTTCTTGCGGGATATGCGCAGGCTTGCTATATCCATAAATATCTGTTAAAATTAAGTTACTAATTATGACTAAAAAACGCGCTTTTTTGTTGAGTATGGAAGGAATCGAAGGCACGGGCAAAAGCACGCATTGCCGGATTTTGAGCCGGTTTTTAAAAAGGCAGGGGTATAAAGTATGTATTTTTCGTGAACCCGGCAGCTCAAGCGTAGGCGAGAAAATACGCGAGATTTTACTGCATGGCAAAAATGAGCTGACTGCTTTTTGTGAAACGCTGTTATTTGTAGCGGCGCGGGAACAGTTAGTTACGCAAAAGCTTAAGAAGAATTTATACACGAAAGACGTGATTATTCTGGACCGGTATATCGACGCGACATTAGCTTACCAGGGTTACGGGGCGGGCGTGGATGTTCGGCTGATAAAACAATTGAATAAAGCCGCGGTAGGAAAATTGGTCCCGGATCTGACAATACTCCTGGATGTCTGCCCCAAAACAGGAATAAGCCGTTCTGGCCGGGGTGACCGGTTTGAAAAGCGTAATTTGGCCTTTCACGGAAAAGTAAGAAACGGATATTTGCGGCTGGCGAAAAAAGATAAAAAAAGAATAAAAGTTATTGCTACCGATACCTCGATAGAAAATGTGGAAGAAAAAATCCAGCAGATAATCCACAATCGGCTGGGGTGTAAAAATAAAATATAGCGCGCTCTAACTTCATGACAAAGACACAGTTATTAAAAGAAAATGCTGGTTCATCGGCCCGTATTGGACTTGAGTCCGGCCGCAGTTTTCTGTTTGTCGGCTCAAATGCCGGCGTAATCTGTGATGAAATTTTGGCGCTGGTAAAACGGGTAAATTGTTTAGATGAAGAAGGGAATTCCAAATCAGACGGCTACTGCGATACCTGCAAGAATTGCCGGATGATAGAAAAAAAACAGCATCCAGACGTGCTTTGGCTTGCGCCTTCTATAGATACGGCCTCGATAAAAATAGAAGACATCCGGCACTTAAAAGAAAAGGTATATTTGAAGCCGTACCAGGCGCAGAAGAAAATATTTGTGATTGAAAACGCGCAGCGTCTTACCCCGCAGGCCGCCAACGCCATGCTTAAAATCTTAGAGGAACCGCCGCCGGATGCTTTGCTGATTTTGACCTGCGAAAATGCGAGCCAGCTTTTGCCGACGGTTGTTTCCCGGTGCCGGCTTGTCCGCATCACTCAAGATAAAGCTGGGCCGGAAACAGCTGTTGATGATCTTAAAAAAATAGCAGCGAGATTTTTCGAAAAAAGCGATGTCTTTTCAAGCAATAGATTAATAGATGAACTTTGTTTGCTCGAGAGGCGGGAAGTGGAAACCGTTTTGGGAGAGGTCTTATTTATGCTCAGGGACGGTTTATTTTTAAAACTGAACGCAAGGGATTGTGCCTTGATGAGCCCGGAGTTTAAAGCGGATTTAGAAAGATGGGTAAAATTTTACTGCGCTTCTGATATTCAAATGCTTTTGGAAAAAGTTATGCGGGTTAAGGATTTTGTCCGGGGCAATGCCAACATAAAAATTGCCGTAGATTCCATAATCAAAGATATGGAATCGGCACGGTGCGGTTAAATTAATTTTAAGAGGTGAATATGTCTGGTAAACTTATAGAAGTTAAATTGCGGCGGCAGGGGAAAAGTGCGTTTTTTGACAGTAATAACTTAGAGATAAAAACACACGATATCATAATTATCGAATCGGAGCGCGGCTTGGATTACGGGCAGATTATTTCCGACGGCACGCAAACGAGTAAAAATAAACCGGAAGGCGTGATCCGGCGCGTTGTCCGTAAAGCTACAGCGCAGGATCTGGCTCAAATCGGGAAGAATAAACAAGATATCAGCAATGTTTTTGATACCACGGCGAGAAAAATCGAAGAACGCAAGTTATCCATGAAACTGGTAGAGGCAGAATATTCTTTTGACCGCAGTAAGATAATTTTTTATTTCACCGCCGAAGGCCGGGTTGATTTCCGGGAGCTGGTGCGGGATCTGGCGTCGCTGTTTAAAGCCCGGATCGAACTCAAACAGATCGGAGTAAGAGATGAGGTCAAAATGTTTGACGGTTTCGGCTGCTGCGGCCGCAGGTTGTGCTGTTCGTCTTTTCTTAAAGATTTTGAACCGGTGACGATCCGTATGGCCAAACAGCAAAATATGCCTTTGAACCCTGAGAAAATTTCCGGCTGCTGCGGCCGCTTGATGTGTTGTCTGGGGTATGAGTATCAGACCTATAAAGAATATTCAAAATCTCTTCCCAAGGAAGGCCAATATGTGGAAACCGGCGAAGGAAAAGGCCGGGTGATAAGCGTGCAGACATTGAAACAGAAATATGTCGTGGAGCTGGAAGATGAAAGAAAAATAGAGATTTGTTTAAAAGAAAACCGTAAAGAGCAGAAAGAGGATGAAAAAAGAAGATAAGTTTTATATTACCACCGCGATTGATTATCCGTCCGGCCCGCCACATATCGGTCATGCTTACGAAAAAATAATAGCTGATGTTATCGCCCGTTGGCAGAGAAAAAAAGGCAAGAATGTTTTTTTTCTCACCGGCACCGATGAGCACGGCCAAAAGATGGAGAAATATGCCGCGCTTTCACAAGAAAGCATTGAAGATTTTGTTGGCCGGATGTCGGGAAAATTTATGGAATTGTGCCGGATGCTGGATATTTCATGCGACGATTTTATCCGTACAACCCAAGAACGCCATATTAAAGCGGCCGAACGTATTTTTTCCCGGGTGCTCGAAAAAGGAGACATCTATAAAGGCAAATATGAAGGTTTTTACTGTATCGATTGTGAGTCGTATTATTTAGAACGCGATTTAAAAGAGGGCAATTGCCCCATTCACGCTCGTAAACCTGATTGGATGGAAGCGGAAGGCTACTTTTTTAAAATGAGCAAATACCAGCAGGCGGTTTTGGATTACATGAATAAAAACGAAAATTTTATAATGCCAAAAACGCGGCGTAATGAAATAATTAACCGGATTAAAGAGGGGGTGCGGGATTTAAGCGTATCGCGTTCAAATTTTAAATGGGGGATCCCCCTGCCCAACGATAAAGACCAGGTCATCTTTGTCTGGTTTGACGCTTTAATCAATTATATCAGCGCGTTGGATTGGCCCGAAGGAAAGAGGTTTGAGACGTTTTGGCCGGCGGATATGCACATTATCGGTAAAGATATCCTCTGGTTTCACGCTATGGTCTGGCCGGCGATATTGCTGGCGGCGGGAATTGAGCTGCCGCGGCGTATTTGTGTGCACGGGTTTATAAATCTCGGCGGCGAAAAGATATCAAAAAGCAAAAGTGCCGCCGGAACAGATATCGTGGAACTGATCGAAAAATACGGTTCGGATAGTTTACGGTATTTTTTCTTAAGAGAGTTTTCGTTGGGAGAAGACGGAAATTTTTCGGAAGCCGCGCTTATCCGCCGGATAAACAGCGACCTGGCCAATGACCTGGGTAATCTTGTGCACCGTACGCTGACGATGGTGGAAAAATATTATCAGGGCAAAGTGCCGGCCATAAAACGGGAAAAACTGGACAGCGAACTTTTAACCGCCGCCGATATGCTGCCCGAGACGGTAGAAAAAGAGATGGCCCAGTATAATTTTAACCAGGCGCTGGCTAAAATTTGGGAACTGGTTAACGCGGCCAATAAGTTTGTCGAAGATACAAAGCCTTGGGTGTTGTTTAAGGAAAAAAAAGCCGAGCAGCTGGGCGGCTTTATTTTTACGCTGGTTTATGTTATAAATAGGGTACGAGAACAGTTGGCCCCCTTTATGCCGCAGACCGCCGAGAAAATCAGAAAACAGTTTGCGGCGCAAATTCTAAAAAAGGGCGAGCCGCTTTTTCCGCGGATTGAGAATGTTAGTTGATACGCATTGCCATTTAAATTTTTCACAGTTCGATGCGGACAGGGATCTGGTTATAAAACGCGCTCAAGAGCAAGATGTAAAAATCATTATAAATGTGGCCGCGGATATGGCGACATCAAAGCAATCCGTGGATTTGGCCGCCAGTTATACGGATATTTTTGCCGCCGTGGGCGTTCATCCGCATTATGTTAACGAACTGCAAGGAGAAAAAGCTATAGAGATAATCCGGTCTTTAGCTAAAAATACCAAAGTAGTAGCTATCGGAGAAGTCGGCTTGGACTATTATCGTCTCGGCAAAACACAAAGTAAAGCCTGTGGGATTGACGAGTCAAAAGCCAAACAGCGAAGGATGTTGGCAGGTTTTATGCAGTTGGCCGCGGAATTAAAATTACCTTTAATCTTTCACTGCCGGGATGCGGCACAAGATATGCTTTCGGTAATCACAAAAGAGGGTAAAGCCGGTATGCGGGGCGTGATGCATTGTTTTTCGCAGGATAAGAAATTTTTGCGGACGTGTCTTGATTTAGGCCTGTATATTTCTTTTACCGCGAATATCACTTATAAGAATTCGCAAAACTTAAGGGAGTTGGTTAGCTATACGCCCCTTAAGCGGCTGCTTTTGGAGACGGATGCGCCGTATCTGGCGCCGCAGACATTACGCGGGAAGCGGAACGAGCCGGCTTACCTTAAATTTACAGCGCAGGAGATTGCCGGAATAAAAAGAATAGCTACGGCCGAAATTTGCCGGGTTACTACGGAAAATGCTTATAAACTTTTCTCGCTGAATTAACTTTTTAAACAGATTGCCAAATTTTAAGATGAGCACGGTAAGCCTGGTCCGCTGCGCAGACTATAATTTTCAACAAACATACAAGGCAGTTAAGGCAGCTATTGGATTGGTCGGCGGTATAGATAAATTTGTTTTGCCCGGGCAGAAGGTATTGATAAAGCCAAACCTGTTAAGGGCGGCACGACCGGATGAGGCGGTTACCACGCACCCGGAATTCGTGCGGGCGGTGATTAGAGTTTTTAAAGAAAAAGAAACTCAGATATTTGTCGGGGACAGCCCGGCGGGACTGGTAAAAATAGATGCGGTTTATGAGAAGTGCGGTATTACTCAGGTCTGCCGGGAAGAAAAAGTTAATCTGGTAAAATTCGACCGGATTATAGAAATAAACGGTATTCCCTTTGCGGAACTTTTGCGGCAGGTTGATGTTTGCGTGTCTTTACCCAAGTTTAAAACACACAACTTAACGACGATAACCGCAGGGGTGAAAAATGTATTTGGTTTTATCCCGGGATTGTATAAGGTATATTGTCATAAACAGGCTCCGAACCACCGGGAGTTTAGCTCTTTGATCGCGAAGATTTACGGGATGGTGCGACCGCATTTAACCATCCTTGACGCCATCGAGGCTATGGACGGCGATGGCCCAAGTTCCGGCCGGCCGATAAAAATCGGGCTTGTACTCGCAGCCAGCGATGCCGTGGCGCTGGATAGTGTAATTTCAAAAATAGTCGGGTTAAACGCTGGGGATGTGGTTAGTACCCGAGAGGCTTATAAGTTGGGCTTGGGAGAGGCGGATATAGCTAAGATTAATATTGTCGGTGAAAAAATAGGCGAGGTTTTGGCAGCTGGATTTAAACCGCCGCGGATAGCGAAGCTGTTCAAGCTGCCGAATATTATTAGCCGGACAATTCTAAAAGTTATACCGCTTGTGATCGGGATTGACCGGAAAAGATGCAACCTGTGTTTTATGTGCAAGAATTCTTGTCCGCAGCAGGCGATAATCCTTGCCTCGGACAAGTTGTCAATAAATCCGCAGCGTTGTATTCTTTGTTTTTGCTGCGGCGAGGTTTGTCCGAATAACGCAATTTATATCCGGTTTTTAAATAGGAGGCGACAAGAGTGAAAGCCAAAATTCTGGTAGTGGAAGACGATAAAAATGATTTTGAGCGTTTAAAGAAGAGCCTGGATAAAGAACCGAATTATAGAGTAACCCATATCGATAAGGGCGAACTTGTGCTGCCGGCGCTGGAAAAAGAAACGCCGGATTTGGTGATTTTGGATATATATCTTCCGGGTATGGACGGCTTCGAAATCTGTAAACGCATCCGGCAGAATGAAAACCTGGCGAGTTTGCCGATCCTTTTTCTTACTTCCAGCGGCAACCTCGATAATAAATTACTGGGTTTGGAACTGGGCGCTTCTGATTTTCTGACCAAGGGCGGGGACGAACGGGAATTACTCTTGCGGATTAAAAATCTTTTAAAATTAAAAAAGGTGTATGACGACTTATTCCGCCTTACCGTTATTGACAGCCTTACTTATATTTATAACCGCCGCTATTTTCAGCAGCGGCTTGCCGACGAATTTGAACGGGGCCGCAGGTATAAACGGGATTTTTGCGGCGTAATCGTGGATATTGACCATTTCAAAAACATAAACGATACTTACGGGCACCCGGTCGGGGATAAAGTCATAAAGGGCGTGGCTTCGGTATTGCGGTGCAATATGCGTTCTACGGATATTATTTGCCGCTTTGGCGGCGATGAATTTGGGTTGGTGCTTCTTGAAACCGGATATGAAGGCGCTTATATCTTAATGGAACGGCTAAGAATAATCGTTAAGGAAAAAGATTTAGGCGCGCCTCAGCATTCTATAAAAGTTACTTTCAGCTGCGGCATTAGTTCGTTTTTAGACGGCGGATCGATGGTGGTGGATGAAATGATTGCCCAAGCCGATGTCGCTCTTTATCAGTCCAAGAGATTAGGCCGGGACCAGACTAATATCTGGGGCCGCAAAGTCGACCTTGAGCGGTTTAAGCAAGTGGTGTACCAGCAGAGAAACGCTAATAATAAACACTAGAACAGGAAAAAGCTGATGAAGATTCAAAGTGTCGCTTGGAAAAAAGGGAAGATGGTTCTTCTCGACCAGACGAAACTGCCGGCAAAGGTGGTTTATGTTAGCTGTTCGGATGTGCGCCAGGCGCGGGAAGCTATTCGTGTTTTGAAAGTGCGCGGTGCGCCGGCTATTGGCGTTGCGGCGGCGTTTGGCCTGGTGCTTGGCGTAAATAATAAAAAAATACGAAACTACGCGCAGCTTAAGAAAAAGACGGACATACTGTTTAAATATCTGGCGTCCGCGCGCCCGACCGCGGTCAATCTTGTCTGGGCGCTTAAGCGGGTAAAAAATGTGGTGTTGAAAAATAAACACGAAAATATTGCCGCGATAAAAAAGCTTATGCTTGATGAGGCAAAGCTCATATCAAACGAGGAAATTGCCAGCTGCCGGAAGATGGCGGATTTGGCGCAGGGTTTTATCAAAGATAAAGATACCATTTTAACTTATTGCAATACCGGGCAACTCGCTACCGTCGGCCTGGGCACGGCGCTTTCGGCTGTTTACCGGGCAAAACAGTTGGGCAAGCGGATTAAAGTATATGCCTGCGAAACACGGCCTTTGCTTCAAGGCGCGAGGTTAACCTGCTGGGAACTTAAAAAGAACAAAGTCGATGTTACCTTGATCTGCGATAACATGGCCGGATACCTGATGCAGCAGGGTAAAATCGATAAAGTATTTATCGGAGCGGACCGGATTGCCGCCAACGGCGACAGCGCAAACAAAATCGGTTCCTACAGCTTGGCGGTCCTGGCGCGGCAGCACCGCGTGCCTTTTTATGTTGTTGCTCCTCACTCAACCGTTGATAAGCGCCTGCCGAGCGGTTCGCGGATACCGATAGAACAACGCAGCGGCAAGGAAGTAAGCGAGTTATTTTTTAAGAAGCCGATAGCGTTGGCTCAGGTTAAAATCTATAATCCGGCCTTTGATGTCGTTCCCGCCCGGTTGATTACGGCGATAGTAACCGATAGGACCGTATTGCGTTTTCCCTACGCGCAAAAGATTAAGCGTGTATTTTGAAAATGAAAAAATTGATGGATGTCGGTGAATTCGGATTTATAAAACTTATCTCGAGATTGTTTTTAAAAAAAACGGGAAAGCCAAAAATAATCTCCGGCATCGGCGACGATACGGCCGTTATTCCTTTTAACCGGGATAACTTTTTGCTGCTGACAACCGACATGCTGCTTGAAGACGTTCATTTCAAGCGCAGTCATCCGCCTTATGATATCGGCCACAAAGCGCTCGCCGTTTCCATCAGCGATATTGCCGCGATGGGCGGTATCCCGCGTTACGCCCTGATCAGTGTCGGGCTGCCGAAAAAGTTAAGTTTATCTTTTGCCAAAAAGATATTCGAAGGTATCCGCCGGACCGCCCGGGATTACGGCATCGAAGTTGTGGGCGGGGATACGAATTGCTCGAGAAAAATAGTTATCGCCTCCTTTGTTGCGGGGACGGTAAGAAAAAATAATTTGGTTTTAAGAAGCCGGGCAAAAGAAGGCGATTATATTTTTGTAACCGGCACGCTGGGAGGGGCGGCAGATAAGGGAAAACATTTGAAATTCGCGCCGAGATTGCCTGAGGCGCAGTATCTGGCCGGGAATTTCAAGTTAAATTCAATGATTGATATTTCTGACGGATTACTTGCGGATTTAGGCCATATCTTAAGTACGAGCCGGGCCGGCGCTTTGTTATGGCAAGACAATATTCCGCTGGCTTCAAAAAGAGAAAATGGAATAGAAAAAGCTTATTACGCGGGCGAAGATTTTGAACTGCTTTTTACCGTGCCGAAACGACTTGCTAAAAAATTGCTCAAGTCCTGGCCGGAAAAATTTAAAACGAAATTATCCTGTATCGGGCAGATAAAGAGCGGTAACTTCGGCTTGAAAGCGGAAGACAAAAATGGCGTAAGGAAAAAATTAAAGGCTGGCGGGTTCAGGCACTTCTGAGTATTTTGGACAGATTGTTTTAAAAAAAAGGGAAGATTAGTTTGGCCAAGAAAAACTTCAGCCTGATTACGGAAAGTCCGCACAAGACGCGGAAACTGGGCGAAACCATCGCCGCGTTTTTAAAACCAAACACCATAATTGCCCTTTGCGGCAAACTCGGCTCGGGCAAAACTATGCTGGCAAAAGGGATCGCGCGGGGTTTGGGCATAGACGAACATTCCGTAGTCAGCCCGTCGTTTGTGTTAATGCGCGAATATCACCGCGGCCGCCTGCCTTTTTTTCATTCTGATTTATACCGCTTAGAATCGAAGGAGCGGATTATGGAGCTGGGAGTGGAAGATTATCTTAACCGTAAAGGCGTTTTGGCCGTGGAATGGGCGGATAAAACTAAAGGCATTTTGCCGCTTGAGCATTTACGGATTACCATCAATTTTTTAAGTAAAAACCGGCGCCGGTTTTCTTTTTGCGCGGCGGGCCGGCGGCATCGGGATATTTTAAAAAGAATAACGAAAAAACTGCGTTTCTAATAGAAAAAAAGGTATTTTTAAAATGGTATTTTTGGGTATTGATACGTCTACAAAATTTTTGTGCGCGGTCTTGGCCAGGCAGGGTAAGGTAATCGCGGTTTGCCGCAAAGAAAGAGAAAAAGCGCACGCGCAGCTTTTACCGGATGAAATCGGACGGCTGCTCAAAAGAGCCCGCATCCGGATAAATGATATAAGGTTCTTGGGCGTTGATATCGGCCCGGGATCGTTTACGGGTATCCGTATCGGCATCGCTTTGGTAAAGGGGTTAGGGTTGGCTTTAGGCGTAAAGATTGCCGGTGTTCCCAGCCTGGATATTCTGGCCTGGGGGCTTAAAAATAAAACCAGCGGCTTGATCTGCCCGGTTATTGACGCGAAAAGAGGGCAGGTATACGCCGCGCTTTATGAAAACCGGTCCGGAAATCCCGTCCGGATAACCGGTTATTATCTGGGCAAACTCGGGGGGTTTTTGAAAAAAATAGCGAGGTATAAAAAGGATATTGTTTTTACGGGTGACGGCGCGGGTTTATACGAGCAGGACCTCAAACGGCTGATAACGCGCAAATTCACCCTGGCAAAGGCGGATTTTTGGTTTCCGAACGCACAGGCTTTGGCGCAGGCATGTCTTAACCGGTGCCAGGCAGGCAAAGCGGAACGCGCGGATTTCGTCTCGGCGTTATACCTTTATCCGGATACCTGTACGGTTCAAAGTAAAAAGAAACGGGTAAAAGCATGAAAAATAAAGATAAGCGAACCTGGGTCGAGATAAATTTGAGGAATTTAGTTTATAATTTCCATCAGGTAAAAAAAAATTGTCGGAAAAAACATAAAAATTCTGGCCCCGGTAAAGGCCAACGCTTACGGCCATGGGATAGTGGAAACGGCGAAAATACTCGCATATTGCGGAGCGGATTACCTGGGCGTGGCGAATACGGAAGAGGCGCAGGTTTTAAAACGCGCCGGCCTCAAAACGCCCATTTTGATTTTAGGGGCGATGTTTTCTTCCTCTGAAATCAAGCAGGCGTTAAAATTGAATGTTCGCGTTACCGTGCCGGATTACCGCACGGCACGGCTTTTAGACCGCTGGGCGCGGCTGTTGGGAAAGAAGAAAGTTCCGGTGCATATAAAAATTGATACGGGCATGGGCCGCATCGGCGTCTGGCATACGGCGGCGGAAGATTTTATTGTGAAAGTTGCAAAACTTAACCGGATATTTATCGAGGGGCTGTACACGCATTTTTCCAGCGCGGATACGGACATGGCGTTTACGGGAAAACAGGTAGAAATTTTTGAAGGATTACTGCGCCGCTTAAAGGCAAAAAAAATAGAGATCCCGTTCAAGCACGCTTCCAACAGCAGCGCCGTAGGCAGGCTGCGTGATTTGTCTTTAAATATGGTGCGGCCGGGAATTATGCTTTACGGGATGTATCCGCACAAAAATTTAGAAGAATTTTTTGATTTAAAGCCGGTATTGAGTTTTAAAAGCCGGATTGTCTATTTAAAAGATGTAGCGGCCGGCCGCAGCATAAGTTACGGCCGCACCTTTACCGCGCGCGCAAATACCCGTGTTGCTACCGTGGCTGTCGGCTATGCGGACGGCTATATGCGCGCTCTTTCTAACCGCGCAAAAGTTATAATCCGCAACAAATATGCTCGGGTTATCGGCCGGGTGTGCATGGACCAGATCATGGTTGATGTCGGGCATATCCCGAAGGTAAAGATAGGCGATGAGGTGATTCTAATCGGCGCGGCAGGTAAGAAGCGGGTGAGCGCTGAAGATTTGGCCAAAATTTGCTCCACCATCCCTTATGAAATTTCCTGCGCGATAAGCGAACGAATACCGCGGTTCTTTAAAAGAGATTGACATTGAAGACACGGGTGTTATAATTTAACGTCTAGAGGTTTTTTTTATGAAGAAGTTGTTAAATTGTAAGGGGTTATCGCTTATTGAGGTTATTATTTCCGCGATGATTTTGACCATACTTTTGGCCGGATTATTCGCGGTGTATAAGAATTCACGCGATGTCGTGGCCATGGGTTTTCATAAATCCATGGCCGTATTCTGGGCGCAGGCGAGATTAGAAGAAATAAGGGCGGGGTGTCTTACACAGAATTTACCGAGCGCAATAACGATCTCAAAAAACGCTACCCGCCCGGAAACTGTAACCAATTTAGGAGCCATGCAGTTGGTTACGGTAAATGTTAACTGGACAGAATAATGATCAATAAGCATAATAGACAAAAAGGATTGACGTTAATCGAGCTGCAAATCGGCGCGGTAATCATGATGGTTTTACTGGTCGCGACCGGCGTGATTTTTTATTTTGCTTTGAATTCCCTGCGGTTTATGCAGGACGCGTTTACGGTTTATTCTAACGCCCAATCGGCAATGAAGGCAATCAGCCAGGAAGTAATGAAGGCGAACCGCTACGGCTGGGTGCAGGGCCCAACCTGGTCTCCGCCGGCCAATAGTGTTTATAGTGCCGGCGGTACGGATTTAAGCGCTTTCCCCGATATGCCGACCTTGGGAACTGAGATTATATCGAGTAGCTGGTGGGGCGGGTATGATCCGGTTTGTTTATACCTGCGCCAGGACGAGCAGCCGGATTTTTTAGGCCCGGCGGTTGACCCCCAGGCCGATGATTATACCGATGATCAGATAACACTTATTCAATACCATTCAAGTACGGGAGAAATTCGTATCGAGAGCGCAATTGGGCCGATTGCGCCGAACCAGAGCGCTGGTTTTGTCGTTGCCCGAAACGTGAGCAAACTGGATTTTCGTAAAATCAGTTTTAATGCGTTGATGGTGGAATTAGAGGTTACAGGTAAAGTCCTTGAGCCGGTGTCCGGTGAATACACTGTAGCCAAGATATATACGGTTTTGAATTTAAGGTGCGCGCCTGCAGATACCTGCGAACCCTGGGCCGGCGGACCTACTAATGATAACTGGTGAAATTTAGAGTTATAAATTACAAATTATAAGTTATAAGTTAAAAAGATACGAGTTAAAAATGAAAAAGTTGGATAAGAATAACCGAGCGCAGGCGATGATTATGGTCTTTGTTTATATCGGGGTGGTTTCGATTTGCGCGGTGGCGATTATGTATTACGCCGCCGGTTTTAATCAAGCCGTAGTGTATCAGCTCAACCACGCCCAGGGCTATTATGCCGCCGAAGCGGGCCTGGTTCACCGTATTACCGAGCTTTATAACGGTACCGCGTGTACCGATAGTTTCAATCTCGAATATTTATTTGGTGTCGGCAATTGGCTCCAGGTGAGCTTGGCCCAGGAAAACGTGCCTTCCGGGTTGAGGATAACGGCAATCGTGTCTAACTGGCGGTAATTTTGCCGGAAGAAATAGATAAAACGCGGGTTGGCTTTGAAAACAGCTGTTTAATTTTAAAGTTCAGGAGGCGGATATTTATGTCCATAATTAAACAAACGCGCGAAAACACGAAAAAAGTTAATTGGGAATATGTGCTGCTTTTTTTTGTGCTGGTATTGGCGGGTTTACTTATCTATTCGGTATCGGCAATATCCCAATCCCCGCCGGAACAGATTACCTTAACCACGTTTTACCCGTTTCCGTTCGGCGAGTTTACTACTTTAAAGGCAAGAGTACTGCTTGATTATGACGACCAGGCTTATAAGGTTGACCCCAACGGCACAAGCCAAATGCGGGAGCTTCAGATAGCTACGGGCATTAACACGCCGATGATCGGATCAACTGCTTCTGGATACAGTATTAATTTCTCAAGCGGCGGAGCGTACTTGAATAATTTGACCGTGCAAAACAGGATTACCATGGGCGCCGCAACTCCGGGAGGCACAAACCCGCCGATTGCGGGAAAACACGTATATGATATTGCCGAATCTATCAGCGCGAAGGATTGCCAGCCCGGCGATACCGTCGTTATCAGCCAGGACAAAGACTGTGTCCTGGCCAGGTCTCAAATCCCGTATGATACTCGCGTTGCCGGGGTCATTTCCGAGGACCCAAAGTTATGCCTGGGCCAAGGCGAAGGAGAGCTGCCGCTGGCGTTGGCAGGTATTGTTAAATGCAAGGTAACCGCCGAGAACGGGCCGATTAAAAACGGAGATTTGCTGGTAACTTCATCTTTAGCCGGGTATGCTATGCGCGCCGCGGCCGGGCAGATAAAACCGGGTATGCTGCTGGGCAAGGCGTTACAGCCGCATACAGAAGGCAAAGGAAAAATATTTATCCTGGTAAATAAGCAATGAAAAGAGCAGTAAAAAAGCATATAATGTATCGGATATTTATCGTATTATTTATCGCCTTAGGCATAGAGTGGGTTATAACGGACCCGGTTTGTTTTGCGCAAGCCGGAAGCCAGAAAACAATTGCCATAAAAACATACAGGATTCAGTATGCAGTTGCGGCTTATAATAAAATAAGAACACATATTTTTCAGGACCTGGAGAATGCCGCATATTATCTTGACCCGGCTGGCCGCTCGTACTTATACGCGCTTACTTGTGCGGGCGGTATTGATATGACCAATATCAGTTCTGCCGGAGTGGGCTCGGGCGCTTACAGTATTGACTTCTATACCGGAAATGGGCAATTGCTTAACTTGACGACCGCGAATAGGATTACAATGGAAGGCTTTCCTCCGGATACGAATTCTCCGCCGATTGCGGGAAAACACGTATATGATATTGCCGAAGGCATGCGGGCGAAAGAAGCGGCTGTTGCCGATGTCGTGGTCATCAGCGAGCAGGAAGAGCTGACCGTAACCCGTTCTGTACATAAATTTGACACGAAAGTTGCGGGCGTGATTTCCGAAAATCCCCGGCTGCTCTTAGGTGCGGCTGCGGACAGTCAAGCCGTGGCCCTGGCCGGGATTGTTTCCTGCAAGGTAACCGCGGAAAACGGGCCCATACAAAAAGGGGATTTGCTGGTTACGTCGTCTTTGCCCGGGCACGCAATGCGCGCCGGGATAGAGGAAATTATGCCGGGCATGGTTATCGGGACGGCTTTAGAGGCGCTAACCGAGAAAATTGGCAAGATAAATATCCTGGTTAATCAGTAATCGGTACTCTATTTAAGGCGTTATATCTTTTTAAAAAAAGGGGTGGTTATGATGATGTTAAAAAGCGAAAAGATAACCAAAGGGTATGAACGTGCTCCGCACCGGGCGCTTTTGTTCGGTACGGGGATTTCCCGGCCGGACATGAATAAGCCCTTTATTGCCGTAGCTACTTCTTTTAGCGATTTTATACCCGGACATGTGGGCATGCGGGATTTGGAACGGTTTATCGAACGCGGTATTTGCAGCCAGGGCGGAGTGCCGTTTTTCTTTGGCGTGCCGGGAATATGTGACGGTATTGCCATGGGGCATGAGGGCATGCATTATCCGCTGGCGTCGCGGGAGTTAATCGCGGACTGTATCGAGTCCGTGGTCAAAGCGCATTGTGTCGACGGGCTGGTTTGCCTGACTAATTGCGATAAGATAACGCCGGCGATGCTTATGGCCGCGGCCCGGTTGGATATCCCGGTGATAATCGTTACCGCCGGCCCGATGTTATCCGGCCGGTACAAGATGAAGCGGTTATCTTTTGTGCGGGATACGTTCGAGGCTTTGGCAAAAGCAAAAAAGGGCGAGATTACAAACAAGGAGCTTTCGTGCCTGGAGATGGAGGCCTGCCCGGGCCAGGGCTCGTGTCAGGGATTATATACGGCGAATACCATGGCCTGTATTACCGAAGCCATGGGCATGTCGCTGCCGGGGTGCGCGACGGGGCTTGCGGGCATGGCGAAGAAAAAACGGATCGCGCAGGCGAGCGGGGAGAGAATTGTCCAGCTTGTAAAAAATAAAACAAGCGCGTTAAAGATCATGAACAAGAAATCTCTGGAAAACGCTATCCGCGTGGATATGGCTTTGGGCGGTTCGAGCAATACGATTTTGCATCTTCTGGCGATTGCGAACGAATGCAATATCGACTTGTCTTTAGGCCGGTTTGACCAGATCAGCAAGTCCACTCCGCATATTACGGATTTACGTCCGGGCGGGGAATATTTTATGGAGGACTTGGAATTTGCCGGCGGAATACCCGCGGTGTTAAAACGCTTGAAGGAAAAACTGCAGGACAACCTTACGGTTTCCGGAAAGAAAATAAAGCAGATTGCCGCGGAAGCGGAGATTTTTGATGAGGATGTTATCCGGCCGCTTAAACGCGCTTACCATCAAGAAGGCGGTATGGCGATACTGTTCGGGAATCTGGCGCCGGAAGGCGCGGTCGTAAAGCAGACGGCCGTGAGCCGGAAAATGATGTGCTTTAAGGGCCGGGCTTGCGTGTATAACAGCGAAGAAGCGGTGATGAAAGATATTTTAGCCGGCCGGGTGAGGAAAGGGTCGGTGCTGGTTGTGCGGTATGAAGGGCCCAAAGGAGGCCCGGGCATGAGAGAAATGCTTGCGCCCACGGCCGCGATTATGGGTATGGGGCTGGCGCAGGATGTGGCTTTAATTACCGACGGACGGTTTTCCGGCGGTACGCGCGGGCCGTGCATTGGCCATATTTCTCCGGAAGCCGCGTCCGACGGGCCGATTTCGGCGATTAAAAACGGGGACCGGATCCTTATCGATATAAAAAGGAGAAAGCTGGAATTATTAATCACCAAGCACGATTTATTCCAGCGCTTAAAAAAAGTCAGGCACCCCGCTCCTAAAATTAACAAGGGCTGGTTAAAACGCTACGCTAAAATGGTTAGTTCCGCCAGTTTCGGTGCGGTACTGGAAAAATAAGGAAATAGGTTATGGAAAAGAAAAACGGAGCGCAGATTCTGATTGAATCTCTGCTTAAAGAAGGTGTGCGCGTGGTTTTTGGATTTCCCGGCGGTTCGGTATTGCCGCTGTTTGACGCGCTCTACGATGCGCCTTTGGATTTTGTGCTTGTCCGGCATGAACAGGGCGCGGCGCATGCCGCCGACGGATATGCGCGCGCGACCGGTAAAGTGGGCGTTTGTATTGCTACCTCTGGCCCGGGCGCGACGAATCTGGTAACGGGACTGGCTACGGCGCATATGGATTCAATACCGATGGTGGCAATAACGGGCCAGGTAAAAACATTCCTCATCGGCAATGATGCTTTTCAGGAAGCGGATGTTACGGGCATAACCCGGCCGATAACCAAGCATAACTATCTGGTGAAAGATATATCCGAACTGGCCTGCACGATTAAGGAAGCGTTTCATATCGCTTCTACCGGCCGGCCGGGGCCGGTGGTGATTGATGTGCCGGTAGACGTACAGATGCAGTTGGCGGAATTTAATTATCCGCATACGGTGTGTATCCGTTCTTACCAGCCGACGCTCGAAGGCCATCCGGGCCAGATAAAAAAAGCGGCTAAATTAATCAATCAGAGCAAGCGGCCGATAATCTATGCCGGGGGCGGGGTGATTATCAGCGGCGCGTCCGAAGAGCTGTTGGAGCTGGCGATAAAGGTTCAAGCGCCGGTGACGACGACGTTAATGGGCCTGGGCGGATTCCCCGAGGATAATGATTTGTCCTTAGGGATGCTGGGCATGCACGGAACGGTCTACGCCAACCATGCGGTTATGGAAAGCGATTTGATTATTGCTATTGGCGCGCGTTTTGACGACCGCGTAACCGGTAAGATTGACGAATTCGCGCCGCACGCAAAAATTATCCATATCGATATCGACCCCACCGCGATAAGCAAGAACGTGCATGTGCATGTTCCCATCGTGGGCGATGTTAAAAACGTATTGGTTAAACTGAATCGCCTGGTAAAAGCGGGACAGACAAAAGAATGGCTTGAGCGGATTAGGGAATGGAAGCGGCGTTACCCGCTCACCTATAAAGATAAAGGGGATAAAATAACTCCGCAGTATGCGGTCGAGCAGATTTATAAAGCAACCAAGGGAGACGCGATTATCTGTACGGAAGTGGGCCAGAACCAGATGTGGGCGGCCCAGTATTATACATATACCAAGCCGCGTACGTTCATCTCTTCCGGCGGGTTGGGGACCATGGGCTACGGATTCCCGGCCGCTATCGGCGCGAAAATCGGCCGGCCGGATAAGGTAGTGTTTGATATCGCCGGCGACGGCTCGATTCAAATGAATATCCAGGAACTCGCCACCGCCATTGCGAGCAAAATTAATGTTAAAGTCGCTATTCTCAATAACGGGTATCTGGGCATGGTGCGGCAATGGCAGGAGCTGTTTTATAAAAAGAGGTATTCGCATACAAAGCTGCTGAACCCGGATTTTGTGAAACTGGCCGAAAGTTACGGGGCGTTAGGTCTCCGCGTCGAGAAAAAGCAGGACGTAGAAAAAGCAATTGAAGAGGCGATCGCCGCGCCGAATGTGGTGTTTATCGACTTTGTTGTGGAAGAGGAAGAAAATGTTTTTCCCATGGTTCCGGCGGGTGAAGCGATAAATAGAATGATTGGCGGAATGGCATAAGTTAGCAGGAGAGATAATAATGAAACACACAATTTTTGCCTTGGTTGAAAACCGGCCCGGAGTGCTTGCGCGCATATCCGGCCTGTTCAGCGCCCGCGCCTTTAATATTGATTCATTAGCGGTAGGCGAAACGCATGACCCGACCATCTCGCGTATGACCATAATTGTCGACGCGAAAGACGAACGGATTCTGGAGCAGATAAAAAAACAGCTGCATAAACTGATTGATGTTATTAGCGTGGAAGATTTGACCAAGAAAGGGTTTTTTGAACGGGAACTGGTGTTGATAAAGGTTGATTCCTCTTCCTGCTCCAAACAAAAACTGCATAAGTTAACGGATAAATTTTCCGCGAAGGTTTTATCTTATGAGGGCAAAAAGGCGGTTATCGAAGCCGTCGGCGATAAAGATGAAATCAGCGCGCTGCTTGCGGCTTTAGGCGGGATGAAGATTTGTGAACTTGTCCGGACCGGCCGCGTGGCGATCGCTAAATAAAAATTGCTTATATTTGCACGGGGTATAAAATGCTGAATATCGAACAGCTTTTGCGGTTAATCGTAGAAAAGGGAGCTTCGGACCTGCATCTTACCGTTGGTATTGCGCCGCAGTTGCGAGTAGCGGGTAACCTTATTTATACCGATTTTGAGCCGCTTTCGCCGCAAGATATTAAAAGCATGTGTTACGATATATTGACAAAAGAGCAGATTGAACGGTTTGAACGGGAAAAAGAGCTGGATTTTTCCTGGGGGATTCGTGACCTCAGCCGGTTCCGCATAAATCTCTATTACCAGCGCGATTCTATTGCCATGGCCGCGAGAGTTATTCCGTTTCGCATCCCGACGATTGAAGAATTGACGCTGCCGGAGATTGTAAAAGACTATGCGGATAAGCCCAGCGGCTTAGTATTGATAACCGGCGCGACCGGCAGCGGTAAATCAACCACGCAGGCGGCGATAATAAATTATATAAACAAGAAAAGGCACGCGCATATTATTGCGATCGAAGACCCCATAGAGTATTTGCATAAACACAATTTAAGCACGATAAACCAGAGGCAGTTGGGAACGGATACGCTTTCATATCAGGAGGCGCTTAAGCACGTGTTCCGTCAGGATCCGGATATTGTCGTTATCGGCGAGATGAGAGATTTGGAAACGATTCAGGCGGCGTTGACGCTGGCGGAAACCGGGCACCTGATTTTGGCGACGCTGCATACCGGTAGCTGTACCCATTCTATTACCCGGATCGTGGATGTTTTTCCGGCTTATCAGCAGCAGCAGATTAGAGTACAGCTTTCTTTGGTCTTGATCGGCGTGCTCGTGCAAAAGCTTGTTCCCGACGTGCGCGGTACCGGCCGGTGCCTGGCGACGGAAGTGATGACGGTTATGCCGGCGATTCAAAATTTAATCCGGGAAAACCAGCTCCATCAAATATATTCCCTGGTTCAGACGGGAAGAAAATACGGTATGAAAACCATGAACCAGTCTTTAAGCGAGCTGGTGGAAAAAGGTAAAATCAGTTACGCCGAGGCATTAAAACATACGCTGGATGAAGAGGAATTAAACACGTTAGTCAAGAGAGCAGAAGAACAAAGATAATTTGTTAATAAATGGGAGGAAATAAGCTGATGGCAAAGATATATTACGAAAAAGATGCAGACTTAAAATACTTAAAAGATAAAACTATCGGCATTATCGGCTATGGCAGCCAGGGGCACGCGCAGGCGCAGAATCTGCGGGATTCCGGATTGAACGTGATTGTTTCGGAACTCGAAGGGACGCCTAATTATAGCCTGGCGAAATCTCAAGGCTTTAATCCGCTGCCGGCGGCGCAGCTGAGTGAGCAGGCGGATATCATCCAGATTCTCGTGCCGGATGAATATCAGGCCGGAGTTTATAACAAAGAAATAAAACCGAATTTGAAGCCCGGCAAAGCGATCATGTTTTCGCACGGGTTTAATATCAACTTTGGGCAGATTGTTCCGGCGAAAGATATTGATGTTTTTATGATCGCGCCGAAAGGGCCGGGGCATCTGGTAAGAAGCGAATACGAAAAAGGCGCCGGCGTGCCGTGTCTTATTGCTATCTTCCAGGACGCATCCGGCAAGGCAAAGGATATCGCGTTGGCTTATGGTAAAGGTATCGGCGGCGCGCGGGCGGGAATTATCGAGACGACATTTAAGGAAGAAACGGAAACCGATCTTTTCGGCGAGCAGGTTGTCCTTTGCGGCGGGGTGTCGGAGCTTGTGAAAAAAGGATTTGAGGTGTTATTTGAAGCCGGCTATCAGCCGGAGATCGCCTATTTCGAGTGCCTGCACGAACTGAAATTAATCGTGGACCTTTTTTATCAGGGCGGCATTAGTTATATGCGGTATTCTGTTTCCAATACCGCTGAGTACGGGGACCTGACCCGGGGAAAAAGAATTATTACCGATGCCACCAAGAAAGAGATGCAGAAAATTTTAAAAGAAGTTCAGGACGGCAGTTTCGCCAGGGAATGGATACAGGAATGTGAAAACGGCAAGCCGAATTTCAAGCGCATGGAGGAAGAAGGCAAAAACCATCCATTGGAAGTAGTGGGCCGGGGTTTAAGAAAAATGATGAAATGGATAACGGCGAAAGAGGTATAGAATAAAATGGCTGGCGAGAGAATATATATATTTGATACGACATTAAGAGACGGCGAGCAGGCGCCGGGGGCAAGTCTGAGCGTTCAGGAGAAGATAGAAGTTGCCCATCAATTGGTGCGCCTGGGCGTCGATATTATCGAGGCCGGATTTCCGGTATCGTCACCCGGTGATTTTGATTCGGTTAAGCAGATCGCCCGAAGGGTAAAGGGAGCGACGATTTGCGGTTTGGCGCGGTCTTTGAATAAAGATATTGACGCCGCGGCCGCGGCGCTCGCGCCGGCAAAGAGAAAGCGTATCCACGTATTTTTGGCCACCTCCAAAATCCACATGAAATACAAATTGAAAAAGGCCGAGGCGGAAATAATAAAGATCGCGCAGGCGGCGGTAAAGTACGCGCGCCGTTTTTGTAACGATATCGAATTTTCACCCGAGGATGCGTCGCGCACCGAAAGAGAGTTTTTGTTCCGCGTTATTGAAGAGGTAATTGACGCCGGCGCGACCACGGTGAATATCCCGGATACCGTAGGGTACGCGCAGCCGGGCGAGTTCGGCGAACTTATCCGGGCGATTTGTAATAATGTGCCCAATATTTCCCGGGCGATAATATCCGTACACTGCCATAATGATTTAGGGCTGGCCGTGGCGAATTCTCTAGGCGCGATAAAGAACGGAGCAAGACAAGTAGAATGCACGGTCAACGGCATCGGCGAACGCGCGGGAAACGCCGCGCTTGAAGAACTTGTTTTGAGCTTGAATACCCGAAAGGAATTTTTTGAAGGCAAAACAACTGGTATCGACACAAAACAGATTTACAAAACCAGCCGCCTGGTGAGCAAGTTAACCGGTTTTGTTGTCGCCCCGAACAAGGCGATTGTCGGAGGTAATGCCTTCCGCCACGAATCCGGAATTCATCAGGACGGAGTGTTAAAAAAAAGACAGACCTATGAAATTATCCGGCCCGAAGATGTCGGCTTTTACGGAGAGGGGCTTGTTCTGGGCAAACATTCCGGCCGGCACGCCCTAATTGAACGGCTGAAACTGTTGGGCTTTAAACTAAATAAGCAGCAGCTTGAAAACGCGTTTGGCCGGTTCAAAAAGCTCGCGGATAAGAAAAAAGAGATTTTCGAGGAAGATTTGATTTCTATCGTGGAAGAACAGATGAAAGAACTGCCCCGGGTTTGGGCGATTAAAAGTTTTAAATTCTGCGGCGGCACGCAAATCAACCCGCAGGCCACCGTTTGCCTTGGGAAGAAGAATAAGGCGTACGAGGCGACCTCTTACGGCGACGGCCCGGTGGATGCCTGCTACAGGGCGATTGAAAAGATTACCAAAATCCGGGCGAAATTAATTGATTATTCCATTCAAGCGATAACTTCCGGAAAAGACGCTTTGGGTGAAGTGAATATAAAATTAAAGGTGGCGAAGCAGGAGATTTCCGGTAGAGCTGCCAGCACCGATATTATTGAAGCTTCCGTCAAGGCGTATCTTAACGTTATCAACCGGTTTTTGTTCAAAACCAAAGCCGCGCGCAGGATAAGATTGTAGGACATGAAACATTCCAGCTCACCCCAAACATACGGCCTCATCGGCTATCCGGTAAAGCACAGCTTTTCCAAGGCAATGCATAACGCGGCGTTTGAACGCCTCGGTATTAATGCCCGGTATGAATTGTTCGAAGTAAAACCGGAAAAGCTGGAGGATTTTTTGCTGAAGGATATAGAAGTAAAAGATATTACAGGCAAGCCTTATCGCACAAGCGATATTTTAGGTTTTAATATAACCATTCCGCATAAAGTCAGAGCGCGGGAAATAATTGAAAAAAATTTTTCTAAGAATTTAGCTCCAATAGATGTTGGTTCTCATGTCCGGATATCCGGCGCGGTAAACACGGTGAAGAAAATGGGTGATGGGGTAGGATATATAAATACCGACGCCAAAGGCTTTTTATCTGCTTTAAAGGAAGACCTGGGGCTTGAACCTAAAGATATCAAGGATAAAAATATGCTTATTTTCGGCTGCGGCGGCGCGGGCAGGTCTGTTGTTGATAGTTTCGTTGATGACGACGGCACGGTGCGGGCGGTTGTTGCCGGATTAGCCGGTCGTGGCGGATTAGGCAAGATATATATATATGAGCCAAATAAAGCGGCAATTGATTCGGCAAAAGAACAGTTTTTTAAATTCTCATACTTAGGAGAACAAGTAAAGTTTATTTAAGAAAATGAAATAAAAGATGTGATTGGCAAATGCGGTTTATTGGTGAACGCTTCTCCGGTAGGTATGAAAAAAGGTGATGCTTCGTCAATAGATAAGAAGTTACTCCACAAAAATTTATCCGTATATGATATTGTGTATAATCGGCAAACCCAGCTGATTAAAGACGCAAAAGCAGCCGGATTAAACGCCGCCGGCGGATTGAAGATGCTGCTTTATCAGGGAGTCTGGGCGTTTAGGTTTTGGACGGGTGAGAAAGAACCGCCGGTTGATGTTATGCTGGAAGCGTTAAACAAAGAAATGGAAAGTAAATGCCGCAAGTCTTAATAAAAGTTGTTATTTTTCTTTTCGGCTCGCTTATCGGCAGTTTCTTAAACGTCTGTATTTACCGGATGCCGCGTGAGAATATGTCTGTAGGCAAACCCGAGCGTT
>JAHJAO010000085.1 GCA_018813905.1 Candidatus Omnitrophota bacterium | reverse complement strand
GTTATCGTTCGCGTCATAAGCAAAATTCGTTGCCTGGGCTAAAGCATCGGTCACCCGGATAATGCGGTCGAGCACATCGTAATCATAGACCGTTGCCTGCCAATTCTTGCCCGCGGTGTCCTGCTGGCGTTCCAATTTCACCAGGTTGCCGTTTCGGTCATAACTATACCTTGTCTCGTAGTTAAACGGCGCGGCAGATACGGCTTTAGTCATCTGGTTAATCTTGTCATATTCAAAAAATGCCGCGTTAGCTCTGGGGTCCATAACGCCGATAATGTTACCCGTATCATCATATTTAAAAACAGTTGCGGTATTAACATGAGCAGCATCTCCGTAATCTCTGATAACTTTAACTAAATAGCCGGTTTTGGACTCATATTCGTATTTTGTCAATATACCTTTAGAGTCGGTCAGCGTTTCCACCTGGCCATATTGGTTATAGCTAAGACCGATTACCGGTGTTTGAGCGCCGGCCTTAGGATAAGTTATCCGGATAAGATTCCCGTTTGCATCATAATCATAATTAGTCATACTGCCGGCCGGGTCGGTGATGGTTTTTACGCGGTTGTGCGCGGCATCATAAGTGAATGCTGTAATAAGCGATAAAGAGTTTGAACCGGCTTTCGGTTTTCTGGTTATCTTCGTAACATTGCCCCTGGCATCATACTCATAATGAACCGAGTTGCCTTTGGGATAGGTTATGGAGCTAAGCAGTTTATTGCGGTTATAGGTTTTAAGCGTTTTGCGGCCTTTGGGGCCGATTATTTTTATCGTGTTTCCGTTCTCATCAAAATAATATGTCCAGATACCGCCCCTGCGGTCTGTGAATTTGGTAATGCCTCTCGCCGGGTCGTACTTAAACCCAAACTTATCATTTCCGTATTTCTGAGAGCTGACTTTACCCACGGCATCGTAGGTATTGACCAGATAAGTTTGCCCGTCCGCGTTGATAATTGATATGAGGCGGTGCTCCTGATTATAAGTGTACTGCGTACTGTTCCCGGCGGCGTCAATGACGCGGATGAGATTACCAGAATCGTCATAATTATAGGAAATTTCTCGTGCGGAAAAATCGGTGAGTTTTACTAACCGGCCGCTGGCATCGTAACTAAAGCTTATTGCCCGGCCTAAAGCGTCAACTGCTTTAATTAACTTGCCTCTTCGGTCAATATCTTCCTCACTGGAAGGGTCAATCCCTGAATAATCGTAAAATAAGCTTGTTTTGTTCTGGTTGCGGTCGATAACCGCGGTCAGGGCTCCGTTCGCGTCAAAATTATATTTAATGCCTTGTTTTGTCGTAAGCGTATAAGTCTTATCTTCCTGCCGCGCCAATTTATCAAAGACATCCGGTTCAGATAAATAACTTCTGCCGTCAACATAGGTGAAATGAAACCGCCGGCCTTCGCCATCGAAATAGTAAATATCTCCCTGGGGAAGGACTTCTATTCTTTTATTGTAATTTATCTCCCAGCCAAAGCCAAACCGGCCGTTAAAAACGGATTGAGATTTGTAAGTGCGTGTGAGCTCAAGCGCTAGGCCTCTCCCTGTGGGAATATAAATATCCCGATGCTTATATACAAAATCGCCGTTATGCAGATATACCGGTTCCGCGGTTTGTTCCTGACTTTCTCCACCGTCATTATAGCCGCCTTCCTTGCTGGAATAAGCTGCTGCCCCTCCCACTCCAACTCCAGCTGTTTCCGCCGCATCTCCTCCCGCAGCTTCACTTCCTTCCGCACCCCCGTTACTCGCTCCGTCCTTATCCCCCAAAACTTCTATCTCTATTTCCCGCACTCCTTTTTCGTCCGCGAACTGATTTTCGTTTTTGTTTTCTACTTCTACCGTAATCTTGTATGTGCCCGGCTCATCCGGCGCCTGCCAGTAGATATCGTCCCCCTGCGGGCAGTCAAATCTTCCATCCGAACACGACCACCACGGCAGCTTAAGCATGTCTTTAGAGCTGCCGCTGGATTTTATTACCGCTTCCGGCGGATTGGAGCCGTCCGCCTGCTCATACTCTACCCACGTGTCCACGTTGGAACATTTTACCGTAAGATTTATCAGCTCTCCGGGCTGGACCTGGTAGCTGGAAGCGTTCGCGTCTATCTGGATGCCCGTGCCCGCGCTATACTCCTTATAAGTGAGGCTATAAGCGGTATTTGCTACAAGCAGCAGCAAAACCGCGCAAATAATAATCACCCGGAAATTGTTTTTATTCATCTTTATTTTTTTTATTCGCCATTTGGCCTAAGGCCTTCATCTTTTTCGCCGCGGATATTGCCTGCATGGAATCAGGATAATCGCTGATAATCTTCTGGTATAACGCCATGGCTTCGAACCGGCCGCCCCGGTCCTGATAGAAATCAGCCAGAAGATATAAGGATAAAACAGCCAGCTCCGTAGCTGCGTGCTTATCCGCCGCCTCCCGCAGGAGTTCGGCATAAGGTATTTTGTTGTCCTGCGGCACAAAATAAGGTTCTACCTCTTTGTCTGAATCGTGCAGGTAATAGATGTCCCTTATTTTATAAAATGCCGCGTACGAATATTCATTACAAGCGTAATCCTTTAATATCCGCGCGTAGCAGTTAAACGCGCTTTCCCGATCATCCAGTTTCATATAAGATTCAGCAAGTAATAATAGCACCCGGCAAGCGGTTTCTTCGGGCAAATCGCTATCCAGCGCTTCCCTTAACACCAGCTGCATCTGTTCGTACTGCCGTTCTTTCTGGTATACGGAAACAATATCAAATAGAGGCGCGTAATCCCGCGCCTCTAACGAACGGGTAACGTATAAATTATACAATAGCGCACTCAGGCTCAAACGCCCCTTATCTTTTAAACGGGACGCGTATTCATTAATCAATCGCGCGTCCTTTGTTTCTATAACATAACTGCTTAAAATTTCCTTGAATTTTCTAAACGCCGCCTTTTCTTCCTTATCTTCCCGGAGCATGTGCGCGTACCAGTTAAGATATTGGCTGTCTACGGCAAGCACGTTTGGCGGGTTGCGTTGAGAGAGGGCGTTCGTTACGCGCAGGACATAGTCGAGATACTCGTTTTTTAGATTATAATAATCCGGCCAGCTTTCTTCTTTCCCGAGATGGTTAAGATGCTCGACTTTAGCTTGCGCGGTGTAGTATTCAAGATAAGAATATAGTATGGGGGAAGCGCTGTTTGCGTAGGAGCCAAGCAGTTCGATAAAATCTTTATACCGATGGGCGGAAAAATATTCTTCACTTTTTTCCTTTAAGCCCTCAAGCGAGATTTTCCCTTCTTCCTGCGCGAAGCAGTAATCTATCTGCGCCGCGTTTTTAAAAACACAAACGCACAGCAGTAAATAAAGAATAAAAACCGGATAATAATACTTTTTAACCTGTTTCATTTAATTAAGTATTTTTACCTTCTTTTCAACCTGTCGTCCAAGCGGTTTTCTTCGATTGCCCTCTGCGCCGTGTTGGTTAACAGCATGAAGTGTTCGATCGCCAGGCGGCGGGCTTGCGCAACCAGGCGCGCCATTTCCGGATGGCCAAACTGAGAAAGTATCTTATCGTATAAACGGACCAGGTCTATCTCCAGCGCCGCGTCGCTGTTTAACGCCTTTGTGAGTAAATCAGCTGCCTGGGTACCTATCCTTAAATTCTCCACCTGGCCTTTGAGGGCGTCGATTAAGCGGGTGAGATCTTGAATAGTTTCTTCCTTTTCTATAATAATCTGGTGATACGGCATGAGCATATCGAATTTAATGCTGTGGTAATCGTATTGCTTTTTTGATTCTATCTCCCGGGTCCGGACCTCGTTCAACAGGTCAATCAAATCCTCATTTATCTGCGCAAAACCGGAAACGTTTATAACAAGCAGTAGGATAACTATAAAAATAGCGGATATTAAAAATTTTTGCGGACGCATATTATAATCCCGTACGTTCTGTTTTTAAAGCTACTCTATTTTACCAGATCATACCCTTTAGGTGAAGTCAAAAAAAGCATTCCTTCGGACCAGCATAACAAGTATATATAAGTATATACTAATTTTGTTATTTTGACAAAGGCCAGCCGGCCGTGCTATACTAAATAACCCCAAGGTAGAAAAAGGAGCTTTTTTATGCCGTTAGATAAAAATGAAGTAAAATACGTTGCCCGTCTTGCCCGTATCGCGCTTGAAGAAAAAATACTGCCCGACTTTACCCGGCAGCTGGATAAAATCCTAAGCTATATGGACAAATTAAACCAGCTCGATACTAAAGACACACCTGCGACCAGCCATGTCCAGGGCCTGACCAACGTATTCCGTAAGGACGTCCTAACGCCCTGCCCCGAGAACGCCGAGGCCTTGAACAACGCTCCGGATAAGGAAAACGGGCATTTCAAAGTGCTGATGCGGCGGATTCCGATGCCTATGACGATTCCAACAGCGATTTCCGGATTCGCGCCTCATTTGGGATGAAAAGAGCGGGAAAAAATTT
>JAHJAO010000084.1 GCA_018813905.1 Candidatus Omnitrophota bacterium | reverse complement strand
GCCATTATAATGTCCTTTCCTGCCATATGATCCTCCTTTGAAAAGAATCATTATAGCAACTTTGGAACAGGACATTCTTGCTTTGTTAATACCGGACATTATTGTATTGCGATTACAGCCAAATACGCTAATTGTCCGCGAATTGTCATTTAAAAATCAAAGTCGCCTATTGATTCGAATTCGCCCTTTAAAACTGGATGATTAAAAAGCTATAATCCCACCTAAAAAAACAAGTTGAACTTAACAACTTTTACTTTTTAAATTACCTCATCTGCACATTCTCGCAAACTCGCAAAATGTGCAGTTTTTGGCGGTATTGGATACGGGGGCAAACGGTATGCCGGGATTGATTATTTCCTTCCAGATAACGGAAAGCGCGTCTTGGCATATTTGCATGATTTCATCGATGTGCTGTGTTTCTTTTTCTCTAGGGAAAAAAGCCATATCCTGACTTTTTAAGCTGTAGAGACAGGCGTTTATGGGAACGTCCGGATGTTTTTTCCGCATGAAATGCAGATATAGAGGCAACTGAAACGACTGCACGGCGCTCGCAATTTCCTCGCGTTCAAGCCTGATTGAGCGCAGTTTCAAGAACGATTTCGGTATTGCCTCAATACCTCCCGACTTATAATCGATGACCAGGATACTGTTATCGACAAGCTTTTCCACGCGGTCTATTTTGCACCTGAACGCCACCTCTCGACCGCAAAGATTAATTGTATCCTCAATGTCATGCTCTAATCCGAGTAATTGCTTTATATTCTGCTGCCGGCATTGCTCTTTATCAAGAAATTTTTCCAAGCGGTAGCGCATAATGTAATTGAGCATGAAGGAATCAGATCTCATGCGCTGTTTAAACTCCGCGTCGAACCTTTTTTCAAACTCATTAAAAAATTTCGCCCGGAAAGTTTCGTTAATATCCGGCGTTGTATTTAGGAATTTTCGGTAAGTATCTTCAAGGAGTTTGTGCAGGAACGTCCCGATCTGCTTAGACTCCGGCTCTTCCAGCAAATCTTCCTGTTCGGAAAGCGCAAGAACATACTGGTAATAGAACTGCAACGGGCAATTAAGATAGGTGTTTATACTCGATGCCGAGAACGTGAAATCCTCAAGCAGCTTTACCATCTGTTCTGATTTCCCTACCGCGATATTTTCAGGCATAATATCCAAGTTAAACCCGGCCTGTGCTACGGGCACAACGTTAAGCGTGCCGGCCTTCTTTTCCCTGTCCCAGATGATTTCTTCGATAAAACGGCTGTATTGTTTTTCCGCGCTGCCATCATAGACAAGATGCACATTCTTAGCCGATGATACCAGCCGCAGGAAATGATAGCGCTGTATGGCGTCTTCTGCCTCTAAGCGGTTAATACCCAAGCTCATCATCACCGCCCGCGGTATTAACGGCTCACTTACTTTCAGCCTGGGCAATATCGACTCGTTAGTGTCCATGACGATAACATTTTCAAAATCAAGGGATCTCGTCTCGAACAATCCCAGCACTTGCAGACCTTTTAAGGGCACGCCGCTGAACGATATTTTTTCGGTTTTAAGCTTATCGTCAAATATTCTAAAAATATCGCGCGCGGTAAACTTCTCATTAGCGAAAGGCATATTAGAAAAAGATTCGGCGATATCGTAAATTTTCTGCGCGACACTAAGATTCAGGGGATAGATATTCAGGAAGCTTTTGCTGACCAGGATATCGAGAAATTCAGATAAGGCGCTGCTTAGTTCACCAAACGTGCTTATATTTTCCCAGATGTTAAAGCTGTATTTATGAAGTTGTTTTAAGAGTTCCTCAATATCGTCCTTTCTTATTTTAAGATCGTAATTTTTAAGCTCCGCACTCACCAACTCATACAAAGGACTCAAGGTTTCAATGGATTCGAGCTTTATAAATAAGCTCCCGCCTAACTTATTTTCTTCTTTCCCCGTAAGCAGGTCTTCAAGCTTATGCACGATTATTCTGGTTATAATCGCATCCGAAGTGATTTTTAGATTTTTGATAAACGGGTGCTTAAGCAGCTTAAGGTAATCGCGGCTATAGTATTGCGCTTGTTTTCTTGTGTTCTGGCAGTCGATTATGCAGTTAAATAAGCCGTACAACGTGGAGCGCTGCAGGGGATACCCCATCGACACGTTAAATTCCTCGCAAACGCTGGATATCTCCGAGACAAGGGGTATCAAGGCATGGGCATCGGGCAGTACGATAACTGAGCTATCTTTCTCTTTGGTGCTGTGGATAATCTGCCGCACAATTCCCACCTGCGAATGCACATCAAATCCGGCATAGAGATTAAGCTTATAATTTGGCGCAAATACGGTGTCCGGCTCGATTTTGCAATCAAAATAAGCGGAGAGCTCTTCAAGCTGCGGCCAGTCTCGGGGGGAGCTTTGGAAAAAGATTATTGCTTTGTCTTTATCCAAAAGATGCTTGATAATCTTTTTCTGGCACGTATCCATATCAAAAAAGCCGCAGAACAAAATCTTGTCAAATTCTTCGAAACTAAGCTTTTCCACTTGCTTCGAAGCGCAGAGCATAAGCGTGCCTTTTGAAAAAAGACCTTCTTTTTTTAATTGGCTGTGATAAAGATTTTTTATCAGGATGATGTTGGCTAAGAGCTCGTTTATGCTTTTAGGCACCTCGTAGCCAATTTCAGCGTTATCCTGTATGTTCTTCAGCGCTTTTTCGGAAATTTGTTCTGCGTCTACCTCATCGATAAAAGCAAGTATCTCTCGAGCCCAGCCGATAAAGCTGGAAAAATCGTTCTTGCCTTTAATTAAATTCGGGACTTTTTTCTTGGCAATCTCATAAATCCGGTAACAGGCATCCAGCTCTTCGATGCTGCTGGCAATCTGGGTTTTGGAAACTATGTAATGACAAAACTCATCAATACCGAAAAACTGTGGCGGATAATAAGCGCTATTTATTTTTTCCGCAAGCCTGCGTTTTAGAAACAAAGAAGGCCTCCTGCCCCCAAATACCACCGCAACTTTAGAGAAATTAAACGCATGCACCTTAAAATTATTGATAATGTAATCCGCTAATTTCTCTATCAAATCCTCGCCAAAACTGTAAGTCATAATCCTCTTCATAGTTCTTCCGCTCTGATTTCATCCATATAGACTAAAAACCCGCGCACCTTTCTCCCCGGGTAAATAGAACTGATTATGTCCTGATACTCGCGCACCTGAGCCGCATGTTCTGCTTTGTTCTCCGGCGTGCTCTTATAATCAATAACCCAAGCCTCTTTCGCGGTAATAACTAAGCGGTCTATTCTTTTGGTATGCCCGGACCGGTTCACCAGTTCTTTTTCCGTGAAAATTTGCGCGTTTTTCAAATAGAATAATTCTTTTACCGACTTGCTTTTTAGCAACGCGTTAACAACCTTAACGCATTTTGCAACGCCTCGATACAAAGGATACTGCGCTCGAGCTTTCGCGAGCGCAAAATTCACGGTTTTTTCAAAATCAACGCCTTCTAAATTATTTATATGCGAGAGCACCGCGTGCGTAAACTCACCGCTTTTAATCCGCTCTTTATTCTCAAGTTGTGATTTGGGAATAAATTCTTCTTTTAAATAACTAATCCATTCCCGGTAGGAAGCGGCGGGAATGTCCATGATTGGAGAAGTCTTACTTTCTGCTTTAGCCTTAAGTTTAGATATTTCACCGCGGGATAAATACCCCTCAGGGATGAGGTTAACGGCAATATTAGAGTGTCTAGCCGCAACTTTTGGAATGAAGATATATATTTCCTCTTTTGCCCGTGTAAGGCTGACATATAGCGTGTTCAACTCATCAATGAAGGAACGCAAATATTCCTTGTGATATATTTTATTTAATTTTTCCGAGAACCTTATATATTTCGCATCAAGCCGCAAGAGAGTAAGTTTTGATGTATCCAGTTCCTGGCACACGACATAATCTGTCCTTCCCTTGCCGGATACATCCATTTCTAATAACGGCAGGATAACTACGCTAAACCCCAGCCCCTTAGCTTTATGGATGGTAAGCAATTTTACGGCGTTGCCTGCGGAAAAGTCAACATAGAGCTCTTTCTCCGGGGCATCGTCAAGAAACTCAAGAAAATCGGATACGGAGGCGTGTTCTTCTTCTTCCTTCTTTATCAGCTCTAAAAAACGCATGATAAAGCCCTGCTGTTTAGAAAAATTTTTGAATATTCCAAGATGTTCAACGATGTTCACCACAAGCTCATAAAGAGGAATGAGCCCGATGTTTTTGAAAAACTCGGCTATGAATTTATTCCAGATTTCAGGGTAAATCTTTTGGAAATGCCGATATAGATAAAATGATTTGTCGGCCTTTAAATAAACGCGCGCGCCGAATAGGAAATCGCGTATTTGTTCAGAATCCAAGCCGCTGATTTTAGGAAAAATTTGTCCGGATAAAAACGCGGCGAAACTAAGATTATCAACGGGAGAATTAAGAAAGTATAAAAATGATACCAGCTCTTTTATGAGACCGTTGTTTTTTATGTTCAGGGTGCGTTCCGATTCAACGGCAATACCTTTTTCAATCAGCCATCCGGTGACAAGTTCTATCTCCTGGTTGCTGCGGCAGAGAATAGCGATATCGGACAGGGCAAACCTTCCCCGGAGCTCGCTCACAAGCTCAACCGTCTTCTCTCTAATAAGTTCTTCTTTTTCGTCATTATCTTTGCACTCGATAAGCGTTGTACTTACAAAACCTTTGTCTTTTTCCGGATCCGGCTTTTGCTCGGAACCGGCAAACACGTTTAGAATAGCGCTAATATCATCATCCGTAAAAAATTTTGCAGAATTTGCCTCTTTCGGCTGTTGCGCAACAATGAAGCGCTTGATATTATCTCGGGAAAAGATACGGTTATTAAACTGTACTATCTGCGCTTGGCTCCTGAAATTCATGCTCAGCTGGATATCTGCGGGCCGGAAATCACGAAATCGTACTTTTAACTCATCAAACAGGTTTACTTCCCCGCCCCGGAACCTGTATATTGCTTGTTTTTTATCACCGACATAAAATAAGGAGCCTTCGCTGGAGATGGCTTCCTTAATCAGCGGCTCTAAATTCCCCCACTGCAGGCGGCTTGTATCCTGAAACTCATCAATCAGGTAATGCCTGAACCTCGTCGCGAGACGATAGTACAATTCCGGCAGGCTAAAGTTTTCTTTTATAAATAAACCTCTTGCCTGCTGGTTTAGCTCACTTAAAAAAAGCACGTCGTCGTTACGGGAGAATTTTCTAAAATCATCGTATACCAGCTTGAAGATATCAATATAGCAGTTAAACAAAGACATCGCCTCCTGTTCCGCTATCCGGGCGAAGTCTTGCCTGATTTTTCTCCAAGCGTCCTTGCATGCGGGTTCAATCGTATGACCTTTATTTAGAGGCAGGCTTTCTTTTTCAAAGTACTTACTGGAAAGCTGGTTCAAGTCAAAGATGCCATCGTTCTTATCCAGGAAATTTTCCAATGCGCCGACAAAACGCCGATCCAAGCCTTTTGCGGGCAGTCTTTGTTTTAATTTGCGCAGAGATTCATAAACACAGTGTTTCTGCCTTATGATCTGTGCGGATGAAACATCGAATTTCCCAAAATCTCCGCCGTGCCTGGCTTGGGCGTCAAACAGGCTTTTAAGAGTTTCCAGGATATTGTTCTTTACAAACCAGCTGCTTTTATTTTCAATATAGAGATACTGTTTCAAAAAATTATCAAATACTTTGGCTATGTGCTTGTCATCTGCAGCCTTCTCGATACACTCATCAAGACTGTATTTTAAATATTCAACATATCGTTCCTTTATGCGAAAATTTGCGGAAAGTTCAAGCTCCGCGGCGCAGCCGGAAAGAATAAGGTTGATAAAACTATCTATCGTCTGGACCTGAAAAAAATTGTAATTACGTATTATATATTCGATAATCTTGTACGCTTTTTCTTTTGCGGAGTTATCTTCCAAAAAACCAAACGATAAAAGATTGGCTTTTTCCTCGGCGTCTTTAAACTTGTCCAGGGATATTTTTTTTAAAAACTCAAGTATCCTCTCTTTCATTTCACCGGCAGCTTTATTTGTAAAAGTAATCGCCAGTATGTTTTTAAGGGGAATCTCATCTTGGGCAAGCCCTGGGTCTATCAGCAGCTGAATATATCGCCGGGCCAGGGCATAAGTCTTGCCCGAGCCGGCGGAAGCTTCCACGATAAGAACGCGCGGCAAATCAGACGGAATAGATTGTTTATTTTTTGAATTCATGCCTTAAGGATTTAAAAAGTTTGATATTATTATAACAAACAGGGGAATTATCGCTAAGTACTATTTTTTAGGCAAGTCGGAAATCCGTTCAAACCCTTTCCAATCATATTCGTAAGCTTTCTTGCGCCGGCGTTTAAACATATAACGAAAATCTCCGAAAAAGATAAAGATGCTCGGAACGACAAATAAAGTCAAAAACGTGGAAACAACCAACCCGCCGAGAACAGTTATCGCCAAGGGTGCCCACAGGCCTGAGCCTTCGGTGCGGTCTAAGGCCATGGGCAAGAGTCCAAAAACCGTCGTAAAGGAGGTCATCATGATCGGTCTTAATCTATCCATACCGGCAAGAATCGCCGCCCGATAACGATTGGCCTTTTTCTCTCTCTGAAAAAAGTTTATCCGGTCGATAAGAATTATGGCATTATTCACAACAATCCCCGCCAGCATAATGACGCCGATAAACACGGAAACACTTTTAGGCTTGCGGAATACGGATAACGCGATCGTAACCCCGATCAAAGACAAGGGAACACTCGATAAAATTATTATCGGTTGCACATAAGATGAGAACAAAGACGCCAGAACCATGTAAATCAAGGCGATCGTCACCCAAATGACAAAAATTAGTTCTTTCCGTCCCCGCATCATCTTTTCATAATCCCCGCCAAACCGGTAGTAGTAGTTTTTGGGGAATTTCATATCTTGGATATGCCCGCGCACAATCTCTACCGATCGGGCCAGATCGTATTTTGTCATCGTGGCGCTTACTTCGATCATCCGCTGTTTATTTTTACGCCAGATCTCCGTAGGCCCTTCTCCGGGTTTAAAGTTCGCCAACTGCCCAAAATACACAATATCTTCGTCTTCGGTAACCACGGTAAGTTTGTGAATATCATCAAAAGTTTTACGGTCCTCGCGCCGAAGACGGGCGATTGTCTCCACTTCTTTTGCTTCAGAATGATAACGGGTGGCAACCAGCCCTCTCATTTTAGCATGAATGGTTTCAGCGATACTTGATACGCTCAGGCCCCATTTAGCCGCTTTAGCTTTATCGATTTGGGCAAGCAATTCCGGTCTTTTTTCCCGCATACGTATTTTCACATCTACAAATCCCGGAATTTCTCCCACGCGCTTGGAAACATTCACGGCGATTTCACGCAATGTAGCGTAATCATATCCGTATAATTCGATATGTAGTTCTTTCGCCGCCATGCTCTGCGGTTCTTCAAAATAAATAAAGGCATTCGCAATATCCTTGACCTGATTTCTTAAATAATCAATGACTTCGCGGTTAGAACGTTCTCTTTGAGAAAGCGGCACCAGTTTAACATATATGCGGCTGGACCAGGGTTTAATACGGCTGGAAACTGTTTTTACCTCCGGCACATCCGCCAATATTTCTTCCATCTGCTTTACCACCTGGTCTGAAATATCCAGTTTTGCGCCGGTAGGCAACTCGATAAAAATCGTGAATTCGTTCTCTTGCGTCGTGCCTAAAAATTCCATGCCGAGCCGTTGCGTAAAAACGTAAAGCGCTATCCCAAACATACAAAATACCGCCAGAATTACAAATATGCGCATTTTTAACACCCGGCCTAAAACCCGCCGGTAAAAGTGCTGAAAAAGGACAAAAAACTTGCCGAAAGTAAGTCTCTTGGCTTTTATCATTTTTTTGTCGAATTCACGCGCTGAGATTTCCTTCTTTAGATATGCAAGTATGTTCTTTTGCCCCGTTTTATTCGCAGTTTCAGTTGTATTTTTTTGCGGCGCAAACCACGAAGATAAAAGCGGCACAAGTGTTACCGCAACCAAGAGACTTGCAAAAAGGGCATAAACAATAGTCATCGCCAGCCCCTGGTACATGATCCTGATTTCTTTGTTTACGAAGATAAACGGCAAGAAAACAATAATCGTCGTTATCGTGGAGGCAAAAATAGCCAGCCACATCTCTTCCGCACCGGTTACCGATGCTGTTTTTCTATCTATACCCGCCTGCCTTTTCTTTGCGATATTATCCAAAACTACTATTGAATTATCCACAAGCATTCCGCTACCCAAGGCCAATCCGCTTAAGGTCATTACATTCAACGTCAACTTTTGAAAAAACATCATAATAAATGTGCAGATAATCGCGGTAGGAATGGAAATGCCAATGGTAAACGTAGCTCCAGCATCTTTTAAAAACAGCCAGAGGACAAAAACTGCCAGGAATGCTCCGAACAACAAGGAGCTTTGGACATCTTTTATTGCTTTAAGAATAAAATCCCCCTGATTGTAAACAGGTACCAGCCTTATGCCTCTTTGAGGCAATTGCTCATCATCTGCAAAAGCCTCTATCTCTTGCAGTAACGCATTGGTGACTTTTAAGGTGTTAGACATGCTTTCTTTTTGTACATAAATAGAAACCGTAGGCGCGAGGTTAGTCCGGGAAAAACTTGTCGCTTCCAGGTACGAATCTTTAACTTCGGCTAAATCTTTCAAGCGGATTATCGTACCGCCTTGAGTAGTAGCAATTCCGATATTTTTTATATCTTCCACGGAATGAAATTCTCCGATAATGCGGGTCAGAAATTTATCCGTAGTTCTGATTATATCGCCGGCCAACAAATTAAGATTATTGGCGCCTAATACATTAATAAGACGGGTTATCGGAATATGATAAGCGTCAATTTTATCTTGGGAAATCTCTACAAGAATTTTCCTTTCCCGCCTGCCGCCAACTTCAACATCCGCCACGCCATTTATGCGTTCAAGCCGTGACTTAAGATTCTCATCTACAATTTTTCCTAAAATTTCCGGGGTATAACGTTTACCTCCCGTCATCGCCAGGATCATTACCGGAACATCCGAATATTCATATTTGGCGATAACCGGCTTTTCAATCTCTTCCGGCAAATCATTTTTAATCCGGGCGAATTTCTCTCTCACCTCCAAAGCCGCAAAATCCATGTTCGTCCCAGGTTCAAATTTCAATACAACTGTCGAGCTTGCCTCTTCCGATGTGGATTCAATACTGATCAGGTGGCTTACCGAAGAAACCGCTTCTTCTACCGGCCGGCTAATCCGTTCTTCGATTTATACCGGAGGAATTCCCCCGCGGACATTGATAAAAATAGTAACGTTGCCGAAACTTGTATTCGGCATCAGCTCTATAGGTAGCTGTTGCAGCGCCACATAGCCTAAAATCAAAAGTCCGCAAAAAATCATAAGTATGGTTATGGGTCTGTTTATAGAATAACGCGGCAGGCTCATATTAATTTGCCTTTTTCTACTCTTTAATTTTATAAATCTTATGCGGGCCATCGCCGGAAGATTCGAGCATACCCTTTTTCACCAGTTCCTCGAGCTCTCTGTCAGCGACCGGCAAAGGAACTTTGAATTTTACCACATATTCAACCCGGCTCATCTTTTTATTGTTCCGGATATACTCCAGCGCCAATATCTGGCGCTGCGTAAAAGCCTTATCCCCGACATCGGTTATATCTTTGCCCGGAATAATCTCTTTTTCTTCTCTTTCAACCGCGGGTTTTGATTCTTCACACTGCGGTATTATTTTATCTTTCTTTTCAGTTGCGGATATCTCCGGCAACTCAATCTCTTGGATGACGGTCTTGCGGTCTAACCTGCTTCTGCGCTGGGCTTTTTCTTCCTCTGTCGGCGCAACAAAGGAAATAACTTTTAGCTTTATTGTCTCTAAAATAATATAGACACTTGGTATCACAAATAGCGTGAGGAATGCGGAGGTAGTCAATCCGCCCATTACGGTTCTGGCCATCGGAGCGCGCAGTTCTGCGCCTTCGCCGACGGCAAAGGCTAAAGGCAATAAGCCAAAGATCGTGGTTAGCGATGTCATCAGAATCGGCCTTGCCCGCACCCGGGCTGATTGAATCGCCGCTTCAAAAATTCCCAAGCCCTGTTGGCGGGCCAGATTTATAAAATCTATCAGCAGAATACCATTATTGACTACGATACCGCCTAACATTATAAACCCTAAAACAACAACCACGCTCAAAGGTGTTTTGGATAAAAATAAAAACCAGCTTACCCCGATTAAAGACAACGGCACACAAAACATAATCACCAACGGCTGAATAAGCGACTCAAATTCCGAAGCCATAATCATGTACACCAGGATTAAAGCGAGAATCAGCGCAAATTTTAAGCTCTTGAACGACTCAAGCATTTCCTTATTTTCACCGCCTAATTCTATCGTATAGTTTTGCGGCAGTTGCTTTTTCACGTCAGCGATTATTTCTTCCGCGTCTTTTACCACCTCATTCAACGCCCGTTGGTAGATATTCGCGCTTACAAATACCACCCTTTGCTTGCCTTCTCTTTTTATCTCCGTAGGCCCCAACCCTTTAGCCAAATAGGCAACCTGTTCCAAAAAAATATTCATACCTAACGGAGAATATATGAATAATCTGCTTATCCGGTTAAAATCTTTTCTGTCTTCCTCCCGCAAACGGATCCGGATATCTATCTCCCGGCCTTCTTCTTTAAATTTTGAGGCGACATAACCGCGCAGAGCGGCTTGAGCCACCGAAGCTATTTTATTAACCGTCAATTGGTATAACGAAGCACGGTCTTTGCGAACAACTACTTTTACTTCGGGGCTAGGCGGACTCAAGCTATCTTTGATGCCATATACGCCCCCAACCTTATCCAATCTCTTCTCAATTTCCCGGGTCGCGGGTATTAAAATATTTTCCAAATCAAAGCCTTTGAGGATAACAACCAGCGGAGCTGTCCCGGAAAAAACCGACTTAAAAACACTCTCCTGAAGTATGTATTCCAAGTTTGCCTCTTTTAAATTACTCCGGCTGAATTCTTCTTTTAACTGTTGGATGACCTCAGCGGTAGAGATTGTTTTTTCCTGTTTGTTCTGGGTCGAAAATAAGGTTAAAAAATTTCGCCCGGGACGCGATTCAAGATTTACGATGATATTGGCCTGATTCGCCCCTAAAATTTCAACACTGCCCGCCATTGTCGATTCTTTGCTCGAGCCGATATTTACCGTAACATCCCGAGTAACTGGATGTCTTAAAATTATATCTTCCAACTGGGTAACGACGGAATCAGTAGCATTTAAATTAGCACCCGCCGGCATATTGAGTTTGATCATGAACTGGCGCTGATCGAGTTTGGGCATAAATTCTCTATCCAAAGACATAAGGGTTTTAAAACTTGCCGCGGCGATAAGCAGTGTAACAAAAATTATGCCTAAAGCCAGCACATAAACCTTTGCGTTGCCCGCACCCAAGTTGCCTTTTTGTTTTATAACCGCGTCGATTTTTTCCGTATCCGTCGCCATTTTGCCTTGTTTCCAACGCCCGCGGGACATAAACATCGGAGTCAAACTCATCGCGGTAATCACAGAAGCAACCAGCGAAAAGGTAACCGTTAACGCCAGTTCTTTAAATAACTGTCCGGCAATGCCGACAACAAAAACTAATGGCAGAAAAACGGCGATCGTAGTCAAAGTCGAGCCGACGACTGCGCTAAATACCTCATCGGAGGCTTCTTGAGAAGAAGCTTTTTCCTCTTTGCCCATCTGCCGGTGCCGAAAAATATTCTCAATAACCACGATACCGTTATCTACAAGCATCCCCACTCCCAACGCCAACCCGCCCAAGGACATCATATTCAAAGAAAGTTTGCCAAAATACATAAATATTAAAGTAAATAAGATGGCTATCGGTATGCCGACAGTAACCACAACCGCGCTGCGGATACTTTTTAAAAATATAAGCAGAATTATAAAAGCCAATACCGCTCCCTGGAGCGCATTATTACGCAATTCGGTTATGGATTTTTCGATAAATACTGACTGGTCATAGACGACTTTAATATTTACTTCCCGAGGCAAAGTTTGCTTCAGCGTTTCCAGCTTCGCGTATATCTTTTTGTTTACCGATAAAGTGTTGGACCCCGCCTGCCTCTGAACAGAAAGAGAAATGTTGTCCTGTCCGTTATAGCGGGAGACGCTGGCCTTCTCCTTTAAGGTATCTTTGACTTTGCCCAGATCTCTTATATAAATAACCCGCTTGCGGCGTTCTTCCTTTTCCACTCCTTCCTGATTTTTTTGCTGCTGCTCTTCCTCCTCATCCAGCTGTTCTTTAATAAGCAACGGCACTTCATACATCTCCTCTACGGTTTTAAACTCCCCCATGGTTCTGACCAGATATTCATAAAAAGAAGTTTCGATTGTTCCGGCCGGATAGTTAAGATTTGCCTGTTTTATCAATTCTATAATATCGAGTATCGAAACATTGAAAGCCCGCAAACGATCCTGATTCAATTCAATCAGAATCTCCCGTTCCCGGCCTCCAGTAAGCATTACCTGAGCCACTCCCTCGATCTTTTCTATTTCGTCTTTTATCAGGCGGCGTGCGATCTCTTTTAATTCGTAGGGCGAAAAATAACCTTCTTTACCGGTTACACTCAAAATCATAATCGGCGTTTCAAATGGGTTATATTTCATCACGATAGGCTCTTCTGCATCCCGCGGTAATTTTTCTTTTATCAAGTCAACTTTCTCCCGGATATTCAAAGCCGCAAAATCCATGTTCGTATTCCAGTCGAACTCGCAGATGACGATGCTCGCGCCTTCACGAGAGGTAGAACTTACATTGCGGATATTAGAAGCAGCACTAACTGATTCTTCTATGGACCTGGTGATTAAGGCCTCAATTTCTTCCGGAGCCGCATTTTCGTAAGAGGTTACCACCGTAATCTGCGGATAATTTATCGGGGGGAAAAGTTCCTGCGGCAAACGAGTCCAGGAAATCACGCCCAGAAGGATGATCCCGGCGGTAAACATCAATATGGTAACTGGTTTTTTTACGGAAAATTCCGGCAGTGTCATAGATTTTTTAAATATTTATTTATAAATTTAAGAAAAAGTCAGCCAACAAAAAATATTTACATCTCACGGATTTGAATTTCAGTCACCTGGACCGGCGTGCCCGTGGTTAACCCTTCGACGTTGGAAATAGCCACCAAATCTCCTTCTTTTAACCCTTTTATAACTTCGATGTAATCCGTGGATTCATATCCAGTTTCAATCAATCTTTCTGATACCGCATTGGCTTGTTCATCTACCACATAAACAATGGCTGCATCCTCCATTTTTTTCATCGCCACCCGCGGAATACTTATAACGCCCGGTTTTTCAAAAAGGATTATCTCCGCCCGCGCAAACATACCGGGCATAAGCATGCGCCTTGCGTTATCCAGCTTTATCTCGACTGGTAACGTACGGGTTTTTTCCGATAACGTCGGTAGAATATTATCTACAATGCCGTCAAACGGCAAATCTGGATAAGCATCAACGTAAATCCTGGACAACTGTCCCATCTTGATCTTGGTAATATCCCGTTCGACGATGCCGATTTCGGCGAAAATCGGATTTATTTCAATCACCTGTAATGCCTTGGGATTATATGGAGAAACCAGTTCCCCAACTTCGATATTCTGTTCGCTCAAAATACAATCCGCCGGGGCATAAATCTCGGTTTTTCTCAATTCTTCTTGAGCCGATTTTATTTCCACTTCTGCCGCTTCTACTTGGTGTTTGGCGCCGCTGGCTTCAGCCTCTACTTCCGCAAGTTTTAATCGGTTAATCGCACCGATATCGTAAAGTTGTTTATGTAGTTGGGCTTTCTTTTCGGCTTGGGACAAGCTAACCATCGCCCCTTTTAATTTTGCCCGGTTGTAATCGATTTTCAGAAGAGCCTCTTTTTGTTTAAGCCGGGAAATCAGCTGTCCTTCTTTTATTAATTCTCCTTCCCGAAAATTAATTATCTCCACTATACCCGGTGCTTCAAAATTCAATTTTCTGGTCGTCAGCCCTTTAATCGACCCCATCGCCGGCAGAACATCTTCAAAGGTAGCCCGCGAAGCTTTATAAGCTTTTATTGCCAGGCCCCGCCGGATAAACGAAGCATCGCGGCTTGTGTCTTTTTCTTCCAATTCCAAATCCCGGCTGATGGTGTCTTTTTTATCCGCAGCTGCCTTTTTATTTTTAAACCAGCCGCCCTTTTCCCCTCCCCACCAGACGATACCGATAATCAAAACTAATACTGAAATAAAAATAAAAATCGATTTTTTCATTGATACTCCCCCTCAACACATGCAATCGTTTAATGTTAGATTCATAACCTTTTAATTTTTTAATTAAAGTAGTTTATTACCCCAATCGCCCGGTTCAAAGCAGTTATGGAAATATTAATGCCGGATAAAGCCTGCTTTAAATTGCCATTTGCCTGGGTAAGCTGCATTTCCGCTTCCATGACTTCGGCGGCGCTCGCCTCATTCATTCTCCGTTTTGCTATTATAATCTCCAGTTGTTTTCTTCGGAACGCGATTTCATTCATCGCCAGAGAAAACTGACTATTAAATTTTAGATAGGAATAATATGCGTCTTCCGTCTCCTGACGAATTTTATTTTTCATTTCCTGCAAGTCTTTTTCCGCCTGTTTTTTCGTTATCAACGCTTCTTTTTGTTTTGTAAAATGGGCTAAATTATCCCAAAAAGAAAATTTTGCGTTATAAGTTTTCGACTCAACATTAGTATCTGTACGGGTTACTTTATAGGGACTTACTTTATCCTGTTTATAACCCGTCTCTAAAGTATTGCCTCCCAGAAACCAGCGCACGCCCAACATGGCCGACCACTCAGTAGCCAAAACCAATTCCCGTTCGCTGAACGCCTCTCCACTACGGCCGTAGGTGCCGATAAGACTGACGTTGGGCATCTGCTCGCTCCGAATAATATCTTCACCATATTTAGCAGACTCTATTGTGCGTTCCAATATTTTCAGTTCTGTCCGGTTACGAAATGCTAAATCTAGACATTGCCCTAAATCCACATTGATTTTCTTGTATTTCATATTATAATCTAGCTTGTCAATATTTAAATCGTCTATGTACATAGCTTTTTCCAGATTTAACTTCGCTAATTCAAATTCTCTTTCTGCGGAAGCAACCTGAAAATACACCTGATTGTAAAAAGACTGGCAGGTAAGCAAAACTTCCGGGGTCGCCGAACCAATTTTGAATTCCTGCTCCACGCTCAATATAATCTCATCGGCCTTCTGTTTTAATGCCTTTAAGTAATCCAAAGAGCTCTTGCCCAGCAACAGCTCATAATAGGCTTTGTTAATCTGAAAAATAAAATCTTGTTTAACCTTGTCAAAATTGCCTCTGGCAATAAGCTCGCCTAACTGTTCTTTCTTCAAAGTAGACGTAAGCTTGCCTCCGGTAAAAAGTGGCTGTTCTGCTCTTACTCCATAGGAGCGGCCCCGGTAAGGCTCGGTAACCGTATCCCCTTCCGTTGTATTAAACTCTCCGAAAAATGCCGGATAAAAAGCGCGCCGGGCCTCTTTTACTCTGAATTTAGCCAATTTCTGCTGTTCCTTAGCTATTTGCAGGGGCGTATAGTTTTTTATAGCAACAGCGACACAATCATCCAGACTGCTTACTTCCAGTGCCGGGCCACCAGACCTTACCATAACCGGTTTTAGTTCAGAGGGCATAGTTATATCCTTATACAAATTTTTTTCCATTATCTCCTCGCGCACAGACGACAGTTCGCTCTTTTCCGTCTGCGCCTTCAGCTTTTCATAAGCCTTTTCCAATGGAGGTGCTGTCTCTTGGCGTTTTTTTGCTTCGCTTCTAATTTTTTCAATTTTAGCTTTATTTTCCTGTTGCAGCAACTGCTGTCTTTTTTCATCCGCGAAAACTTTTAACCTTTGTTTCGCTTCTTCCGCTTCTTTATCTTGTGCTTTTCGGATAAGCTTTAGCCTTTTAAAATCGTCTTCTTTTTTGGTGATAATCGGCTTCGGCGGGGCCTCACCGCGGGGAGAAACAAGAATGCGCACGAATTGACCCTTCCATTGAGAATCCACGTTGTAAACGAAAGAACGGTCTGTCTCGACGAATACGACCACGGACCGGGAAGATGTCTTGAAATCCGTCTTTTCCTCAAAAACAAGCTTTTCCACGCCATTCTTTTTCACCGGGATTTCGATTGGGACATTCTGGTAAGATTTAAAAGTAATTTGGGAGCCTTGGATATAAATATAAAGCCGATTGTCTTTTTCTGATTTTTCCGATTTGATGTCTATTGGAGGTTTTGAATGCTCAAGGAATATTTCAATACCATCGTCGGTTCGCTTGAGAGAAACGTTCCTTAATTGGGCAGGGGTTTCGGCAAAACACAGATAGCAAGATAACAACACACTACCGCATGTTCCGATAAGAAGTAAAAAAGGATTTATCCTTAAATCACGCAACATGTTACGCAATTCCTTTTGCTATAGATTATTAAACTCCTTTTTCTGCTTTTAAAGCTACTTTTATTATAGAAAAATTTGCTCTTGTAGTCAACAAAAAACTATCAATCTAAAGAAGAAAAAAAGAGCAAACCTGTAAGCCGAGTTCTGTACTGCCCGCAAAATGCTGGCAGTGATGGTCATCTATCTTGCTCTGTTAATTACTCAACAGAGTCCTTGCGACCTAACCCGAGGAATAACAGACGGGCCGCCCTCCTCCTATTCGGTCTTGCTCCGTGCAGAGATTGCCGCGTTTCACCTCCCCACTCTTTCGCTTTGTAAAACAAAGCAGTGAGGATATCGTCACTGTTGCTCTAATCCGCCCCCGCTGCTTCGCGTTGCAAAGCAATGCTGCGGAGGGGTGGGGATTACCCACTACACCGCCCTTTGGAGCTCGGACTTTCCTCTCCGCAATTATTTTGCGAAGCGACCATCCGGTTTGCTCTCTTATATTCTTTTATCGCCCGCTTGGCCAACTCGTCAGCATCTTTGTTAAACTCGCGCCGCACGTGCTCTATTTCAAAGAAAATAAATCTGTCTTTTAGTTTGGAAATTTTAGCATTGATCGCTTTAAGATTTTCGCTTTTTACTTTATATTGCCCGTTGATCTGGCGGACTAAAAGTTCACTATCGCTTTTTATCCGCACAGAAGACGCTCCCAACGCATACGCCCGTTCAAGAGCAATCAGTAAAGCCATATACTCGGCAAAATTGTTTGTTGCTTGACCGATAAACTGCGATATCCTCTCTTCTTTTTTTTCTCTGTCGTTTTTAATAACTACTCCTACGGCGGCTTCCCCCGGATTTCCGGAAGAAGCTCCATCCACATAGATAATAAGCTCAGGTCTTGTTTTCATCTCCGGCCACATATAAAATTCTTGAGCAGGTTTCACACGTCAAGAGTTTTCCTAATTTTAATTCATTTAAAACTTGAGGCCTCACCGCCATGAAACATCCGGCACAGGCTTCGCCTTTAACCGGCACGATTGCCAGTTCTCCTTTGTTTTCCAATATCCGTTCATATAACGTTAAAATTTCCGGTTTTATAGAGGAACTTATAATCCGTTTGCGCTGCGCCTCTAAACCATCCAACTTTTCTTTAAGCTCTTTCATCTCAAGCTCGATATGCGCTTTTTCTCCCTTAAATCTATTTTCTTCCTCCTGCAACACTTTTTTTTCGGTTTCGATCTCTTTTTTTAACTTATCTATCTTTTCCAGAATAACAATAATCCGCTCTTCGAGCAGAGAATTATCCGCTTTCATTCTTTCGATTTCAAGCTGCAGGGCATTATATTCTTTATTGGATTTTACCTGATAAAGCTGTGTTTTGTACTTGCTTACCGCGTCTTCCCGGCTACCTAACTCTAATTCTTGCTCTTTATGCTCGACCTGAACTTTTTTAAACTCTTCTTCCAGACCTTTAAGGAAAGCGAATTTATTTTGATACTGCTGTTCCAACTCCTTAATCCTTATCGGATCATTTTCCAGCGTATTCCTAAGCTTAAAAATTTGAAAATCTACTTCCTGCAATTGGATTAAAATCTCCACATCCTTCATCTTATAATTTTTCCTTTACTCTGCCTTTTTTCCTGTATCCCCTTTTTACTGTAATGGCTTGCCATCCGTCCTCCTCCGCTTATACTCCAGCAAACTCTATGCAGTAAGCTTCGGAGGATAAATAGCTTTTTCTCAAAGATGGTTTACCATCCGTAGCCTGCTTCTCCGAAAGCACCCACTACAGGCGCAGGATGGTGGGCGATAGAGGACTCGAACCTCCGACTTTTGCGATGTGAACGCAACGCTCTAACCAACTGAGCTAATCGCCCGCCTACGTTTCCCAGATGTATATATAATAAGTAAACTTCGGCGGACAAGCCCTCTCTATTACAATGGCTCGCCATCCGCAGCTTGCTTACTTGAACTCACCCCAAACAGCGTAGGATGGTGGGCCCACTAGGACTCGAACCTAGGACCAAGAGATTATGAGTCTCCTGCTCTAACCAACTGAGCTATGGGCCCCGGATATAAAAAAACAGTAGTAGAAATAATAGCAGAATTGGTTGGGCAAGTCAAGGAAAGACTATGAGTTAACTGCCTAAAAATGCGGCAAACCCCCTATACAAAATCCCGGTGTTCGCTCATCGTCACTTCCAGAAAGTCGCGCAGGCGTTTGCTGCGCGTCGGATGGCGCAGTTTTCTTAGGGCCTTGGCTTCGATTTGGCGCACGCGTTCCCGCGTAACATTAAATATCTTCCCCACCTCTTCCAAGGTGCGGGGATATCCATCTTTTATACCAAAGCGTAAAATCAGGACCTTGCGTTCCCTCTCGGACAGCGTTTCCATTACCTGCTCCATCTGTTCTTTAAGCATGGAATGGGCTGTCGCCGTCGCCGGGCTTACCACCCGCTTGTCCTCAATAAAATCACCGAAATGAGTATCCCCCTCTTCTCCGATCGGCGTCTGTAAAGAAATCGGTTCTTGCGCTATCTTTAAAATGCCTCTGATTTTGTCCACCGATATTCTCATCATGCTGCCTAGCTCTTCCGGTGTCGGCTCCCGGCCGTGTTCCTGCACTAAAAAACGGGAGGCGCGAATCAGCTTATTAATGGTTTCGGTCATGTGCACCGGGATGCGAATCGTACGCGACTGGTCCGCGATTGAACGAGTAATGGCTTGACGAATCCACCAAGTAGCATAAGTGCTAAACTTATAACCCCGTTTGTATTCAAACTTATCCACCGCCTTCATTAAGCCGATGTTCCCTTCTTGAATTAAATCCAAAAAGGATAGCCCTCGGTTAGTATATTTTTTAGCGATACTTACAACTAGACGCAAATTGGCCTCAACCAACGATTTTTTGGACACAGTGAAATCGTTTTCCTTGTGCTTCATCAGACGCAGGATATTTCTTATCTCCTTTAACGATATGTTGAAATCTTTTAAGATTTTCATTTTCTTAAGCTGAAACTTTCTTATATCTCCACGCACTTTTCTGTGTCTTAACTTTTCAATTTCTTTATCAAAATAAGCGATTTTGGCCGCGTCTTCCCGGATATTCCGCGCTATATTTTCAACTACGGAAGTAGTTAAATTAAAATCTAAAAGGGTCTGCAGTGTGCTTTTTAATTTGCGCACGGAACGCAAACGCGCGGTTAAATTAGTTATCCGCCTCATCAATTTACTGTATTTCATCCTAAATTCGTCGCGGATAATATCTTCCAGGTTTACTTCTTTGCGCAGGATCTGATTGGCTAAAGTTAAAACCCGATGCCGCGCGGCCGGACAACCCAAAACCGCTTCCCGGAAACCGAATTCCGCCTTCTCTATCTGTTTTGCCAATTCCAATTCTTCCTCGCGCGATAAAAGCGGTATCTGCCCCATCTGCCGCAGGTACATCCGTACCGGGTCCTCGACATACGCGGTAACATTAGAAGTAATCCGCTTTGTCTGCTGCTGCTGAATTTCTACTTCCTGGCTTTTTATATCTTTTTCCATGTCGTCCTTGGAATCAACTACCTCGATATTTTCACCATCTAAAATACTTAAAACCTCATCTATTTGTTCAGAACTGACTACGTTCTCCGGCAATGAATCATTTAATTCCTCGAATGTCAAAAAACCTTTTTTCTTCCCCGCGGCAATCAAAGTATTCAAATTTTTTATACTTTTTATCTTTATCTTCGTGGCTTTACTTGTCGGCTGGGCCTTTGCCTTGGGCTTGCGAGAAATTCTGGCTTTTTTGTCAGCGGACTTGATTTTGCGCAACATTTTTTTTCTGCGCTGTTTAATCTTTTTTGCCCGTTTAGATTTTAAACCAGTAGTTCTCTGCTTGGCTTTTAATCTCTTCTTTTTTATCTTTCCAGCTTTTTTCACGCCTGTCTTTTTCCTCAAAATTTTCCTGACCTTTCTTTTAGCCGAACTCTTTTTTTGCTTAATCGATTTTTTTGCCTTAGAGCTTTTCTTTGTTTTCTCCTTTGCCTGCTTTTTCATAAACGATCTTCTCCTTTTTCAAACTATGGTATGCCCGTAATAGCGCTTCTATGCCTTGTTTGTTTTTCTGGGCGCTATCTATTCTTTCTTTTAAAACATTAAGCTCTATTTGAATCTTGTCTTTCTTGATTTTGCGGATACAATCGATAAAACTTTTTTCTTTATCTTCAATTACCGACTCCGACATAAGCAGCTTAGTCACAAAAGAACTCACGACCTGGTCATTAATCCTATTCAATACCGCCACCGGTTTTATATCGCTAAAATCATTGTCGAAAAGATGCCGGGCGATTTTTTGGGCCAAGGGATCGCTAAATTCCTCGCAACTTATGCTCTTCTTTACCCGTTCGATAAATGTTCCGTCTTCAAACATCAACGAGATAAGCATCTGTTCGGCTATTTTAGAAATTTTAAAACTGCACAAGGGACTTTCTCCCTTCGGTTCGCTTCGCGTAAAAGTTTGTGTTTTAATTTTTTGCAGTTCAATCAACAGCGCTTCTTCCGGGATAGAAAGCGTATCAGATAACTTCTTGATATAAGCGGCCCGTAAAATAGCATTCTTGATTTTCTTTATTATCATAAGCATCTCATTAGCAATTACCGCTTTGCCTTCGGGCTTATCCTTGTTGTATTTTAGAAAAAGCCGGCTTAATTTATAATCAAACAAGCTTTTGGCTGACTCCAAAAGAACAATAAAAGCGCCTTTGCCGAATTTGCGCATAAATGTATCCGGGTCAAAACCGGCTTTTAACTCGGCTACGGTAACATTCAGGCCTTCTTCTACCAATAAATCCAAGCTCCTCAACGCCGCATCCTGCCCGGCTACATCCGGGTCAAAAACAATAATGATATTTTGCGTATAACGGCGCAAAAGGCGCGTATGTTCCAGGGTAAATGCCGTGCCTAAGGAAGCAACGATATTTGTCAAGCCACATTGAAAAGGGATAATGAAATCCAAATATCCCTCTACGATAACCACGTGATCTTCTCTACGGATGTTGTCTTTACTGAAATTAAATCCGTAAAGATTACGACTTTTTTTATAGATCTCTGTTTCCGGCGAATTGATATATTTAGGCTGTCCCTCCGGAGCCGGACCAGCAACAACGCTTTCGGTATCTTTTGCCATAATTCGGCCGCCAAAACCAACAATCTTACCTTGAAGGTTAAAAATCGGAAAAATTATCCGGTTTCTAAACCTATCGTACAACCGGCCTTGGCCGCCTTTTATTGCTAGCCCCGCTTTTAAAATCAAATCGTCCTGGATGCCGCGGCTTCGTAAATAATTTATGAGGCCATCCCACTGCTGCGAAGCAAAACCAATCCGAAATTCAGCGATACTTTCTTTGTCGACTTTTCTGCTCATTAAATATTCGCGGGCATCCCGGGACCATGACTCATCGGTTAAATTGCGATGAAAATACCAGGACGCGAGTTCATTTATTTTAAAGAGCAAAGTGGCGATCGCTGCCGGTGCGCCATCTTTTTTTTCTTCGTCTTTTATTTCAAATCCGACTTTTTTCGCCACAAAACGAACCGTCTCCGGGAAAGACAGCCGTTCCTGTTTCATTACAAACCCGAACACATCGCCGCCGGCGCCGCAACCGAAACAATGAAAAATTTGTTTTTCCGGGCTGACAATAAACGAAGGCGTCTTTTCATGATGAAACGGACAGCAGGCCTTAAAATTCCTCCCGACTTTTTTTAAAGGAAAATACTGCGATATCGTTTCCACAATATCGCAACGTTCTAAAATTTCACCCAATACCTGCTCGGAAAATCTTGTCATTTCCTTTTAACCCGCACAAACCCCGAACAACAAACTATTTCCAGGCGCTGTTTGCGCTCAACTGTGTCCAGCAACAAATTTAATCCCAGGTTATCCGAAGATATATGTCCAGCAATAACGACATTGATATGTTCCTCTTTGGCCCGCTTTAAGTGTTCTTCGCCCAAATGCATGCCGATAATCGTGCCTACGCCCGCACAAGATAAATTCTTAAATATGTCTTTCGCGCCTTCGGTGCCGCCGGTCATATCGACAAAGATTTTTCCGGCACGCGCATTTTCCATTCCGTTCACGCTCTTGGGGCCGGCATTATTTTTTACGGCCTGTTTGTACTCGGGTATCGTCTTCAAAAGCCCGATGATATCACCAATCGTATCCGGGTTCTTCTTATCTATTAATTTCTGCAAGAAGCTCGTAACATGGTTATCGGCCGGGGTATGCACACACATAAACGCGATATCAAGCAGTTTTGCGGCATCGATTGTTTTAGTGTGGTTAACCGGCAATAATTTGCGTTCGACTTCGCTAATTCTTTTGGTAAGCAGTGATTCCGCAACCGTAATCGGCACCCCGCACATATTGATAATATCGGTCTGCATATGCATCACCTGGTGCAAAGCCGCCAAAGCCCGGCCTTCGGGGTGATGAGAAATTATTAAGTCGATTTCTTTTCCTTTTTCGCTGATTCTATCGGCAAGCAATACTTCCCCGACATCAATATCAATCCCGATCATAACCCGTTTGATTTTTTTATTAACATCTCCGTACAAAATTCTTGTATCACTATACGGATTTTTTAATCTCTCAACATCAAATTCCTCTTTTTCCTTAAGGGCCAGCTCTTCATAACGCTTCTTTAAACTTTGAAGCTGCTTGTTCACTCTTTCTTTGCCCCGCGGATCCTGCTCTATCCCCTTATCTATTACCAGCTCATATAATTCCTTTAACTTCAAGTTTTTATTCCCCTCCATCGTTTAAAATGTTACTAACAACTCGATTCGGTTCATACCTGAACACATATCGGTAAATAGACGGTACCACTTTTATTATTTTAGGAGCGCTGTAAGATTTCCCCCAGATACTTTGCGCTACATAATTGTTGGGCAAAATATCCAGCATTACTAAAATCATGCTAAAAGTAAGAACAGCGCGCAACAGGCCCAAAACTAAGGCTCCGGTTCTATCCACCTGAGAATTAAACTTGGCCGTCATGATCTGGGTCAGGAAAATTCGTATGGAGAAAAAAATCAAAAACGCAATAAAAAAAATAACCAAGATCGCCAATTCTTTAGCCAACCAATTCGGCAAATAAAGGCAGGAGGTCAAAAGCCTTCCTGCCCCAGGTAAAAAATGAAGACCTAATACCAGGCTCGTCATGGTTGCGATAAATTTTAAGATTTCCGTGTAAAGGTCGTTCTTGGAACTTATATAACCTATTCTAATTAAAAGAATTATAAAAAAAAAGTCTATCCAGTTAAATTTGAACATTTATAAGTTATCTTTTATTAATTTATTGAAAGTATACCATAGCAATTGCGTTCTGTCAAGGAAGCCCTGAAAACAAAAGTTTTTTATAACTTATTTATTTACAATATGTTATATGCAAAATACTTTTAAAAATCGCGCCTGAAGAATATTTTAAAAAACTTTATTCTTTTAAAAAGTCGGGCTGGGAAAAACCGTGTGCTGGAATTGATAAAAATATGCCGGAGTTATGCGGTATAAAAAATTCTAAAAATTAACGCCCCTTAATATAATAACTTAAGCGCAAAAATTTAGTAAATCTGCTAATGGCTTCAGTACGCAGTTTCTGTTTTTCAATATCCGACTGCCCCGCTTTATAGTCCGGCAGGGAATCTAATAGTTTTTTCCGATAAGCATCCCGATCCTCTTCGCCCATAAAGTTATCGCGAATAATGCGCAGTTCCCCTGAATCAATAAAAAACCCGCCGCAATTATAACATTCGTCGACATTAACTTCTTTGGCTGATTCATATTTATGCGTATGCATCGGCAAGCGGCAATGCGGACAATTTATTTTACCCCGGTTTTCATCATTGACCCGGGGACTATTAAGCGCCTCCTTCATGGCATTAGCCAACCCTTCGTTCTGTTCATCGAGTTTACACAGTTCCATCCAGTCGAACCAAATCCCCTTACATCCATTCGTACAAAGATCTACAACTACACCGCCAAAATCCTGCTTAAGCATTTCCTTATTGCAAACCGGACAGAGCATAATTGACTCCTTTCTAAGATATAAATTTATTGAAAATACTCCTATATTTTATAACAAATCGAAATAATTTTCTACTTTTAAAACTCTTTTTTATTTCTGCCACTGTTTCCAAAGCCCTACTGATTCCTCATGTATTGCTGCGAATAGCTCCTCAAAAACAGACTTATATTTAAAGTTAGGGGCGGTATCTATAAGCCGGGCATATCCTTTTTTTATAATTTCGGCGTTTACGAACGTCTTGTCTTTGTCATTTAAAAATGCGTACCCTTGCAGTACTCCGTAAAAGTCTTTCTCTTTTTTATCAAATTCTATTTTTACGCTTTTGCCCTTTACAAGTCCGGCCGTAAAATTCATCGCTTCTTTGCCCATCGCCTGAAGCACCTCCTTCTGAATCCCGCTAACCCGTTCATCAATACCGAGCTTATTATTGTCCTTTATCTCCGGAGTATCGACACCGATAAGTTTTAATATCTGTCCGCCGCCGAGTTCTAATGTATCTCCAGCTATAACCTCTTCTACTAAAATATCGTCATAAGGGGCTGTTTCGAAAATTTTTAATGCCGGTTCTTTTTCAAGCCCTTCCGGAGCAACTTGCGTCCCTTGCGTTTCCTGGGAAAAAATAACTTCGGTCCCGTTTGAGCCAATAGCTAAAGCTAAAGTAATTAAACTTG
>JAHJAO010000083.1 GCA_018813905.1 Candidatus Omnitrophota bacterium | reverse complement strand
TCCGTCCTTCAACTAACCCGCCTAAATCAAAACATCCTGTTTTTCGGCGGTGTTGTTCCGTCCTGAAACAAAAAATTCCCGGCCCAAAGTTTTGGGCCGGGAATTTAATTCAGCTTTTATTTTCTAAGAAGTTGCGTTTTAGAACTTTACGCCGACTTCCGCCATAACCTGAGAAGCGGCTTTATCCATGCCACCTACGTAGTAATCTCCCGGAGAAAACCAGCCAATGGAAAAACCCATAGTTACGTCTTCAGTATAAGCGTACTTCAGGATAAGATCGATTTCGCTTCCGGCATCTCTTTTATCCGAAGTGCTACCGGCAACCGCAGTCTGCTTCTTGGCCAGCTGATAAAACCAGATATCCAAAGCCACGCTCAACCGATCCAGCGGCATTAAGCTCCCGGATAGAGCGAAGGAATTGGTGTTCGTATTCGGGTCATAAATTAACCCGTTTTTCTGGCTCTCATATAACCCTAACCAGCCTTTGTAGTCGCCGGTGGTTGTTCCCACCACATCCTCGCCAGAACGGTATACATACTTTAAACCCACTTTCGGTGAATATTCTTTCTCAAATGCATAATTCAACGCGAGGTCAAAAGCCGTGGCTTTAAGGTCTCTGTTGACGCCGCCCGCGGCAATCTGCTTCTGATAATCGCCAAACTGATAGCCCACGCCGACTTTCGCCGCTAACTTTTCCAACGGTTCGAAATTCAACGTAGCCGCTAACACATAGACGTCCAAAGCTGCGGTGCTAACATTGCTCGGACCAGTGCCTGTAGAAGTACCGCCCGGGGTGCTGTAATGCGCAGAAGTTAAATAAGCATCCAATACCGCATTGCGATCTTCCATCTTGTAGATAGCATCGATTAGATATACATCGATGTCATCGTTCGCCGCCTGCGTCTGATCCATAAGTTTAGCTGTACCAATAAGTAGTGTCAACGGGTCATAATCCAATATACCGTGAACGGTGAAAAAAGAATTATCCGCCTGGTAATCACCGGCAATTACGCCGTTGGTGTTGGTAAGCACACCGTTACCAATGACCAAACCGTCCGCGACCTGAATCGGCATTTTACCCACTTTTACCGTCAACGGAGAATACAGCAGTTCTTTTAAGGTAAGCGCGCTTTCATAAATCTGGACGTTATTGGTGCTGGCGCCGGTATTGATATCCTGCTCGTTGCAGAGTATCATGCTGGCAATAACATTATCAGTAAGATCAGCTTCAATGCCCACTTTGGTGATCATATTGTACCAGTCTCTTCCGTCCTGTTCGCTAAACAGGGCTGCCGTAAAAGCACGGCTGCCGCCCGCATTAGCCGTTGTGTAATTCTTGCGGGAGAAGCCTCTGATATCAATAGAACCGCCTACTTTTATATTCTGCACTTCGGCCAGAGCCGGGCTGATCAGCGCCGCCACCAGGCCTAAAGCACAAATTGCTATAAAAATACGCTTCATTTTTTTTCCTCCTCGTTTTTTTATTTAATTATTTATTCGAAACCAGGTATTTAGACTTTTTTCCTATTTACCCAGATTTTCTCTATCTCTATATTTAGCCGATTATCATCATAGGTGTTATAACTTTCGGCTTTTCTTTTCCTCACCTCCCCCCGGGCCAGATTAAAGTTATCTATGATGATTTTTTAGTATTATTACGTCAAAGTCGAAGGATAAAATAGCATACTTAAAACAGTTCTGTCAATACATTTTTTTAATGAAATATTTTCTTATTTGACCTTGCTAAAAGATGCAATCGGGGTGATATTCATCATATCACCCCGATTGTTAACAACCTTTTTGCTTAAATCAACTTAGAAAGTATAAATCATCGATGCCTGGATGCGAGTTGCGTCTCCCTTTGTTGATGCTGCTCCAGCTGTAGCTCCCATATACTTTGTTTCCATACTTGAAACCTCAAGTCCAACCTTAACTGCTTCGTTCATAGAGTAGATAACATTGGCGAACATAACTTCGTTTTCTGCTCTAGCACTGGTAGCAAGGTCTGCATCATCCGGATCATCCACGCCATAACCGACGTTAAACGACCAGTCTTCATACGGGCCGAACGCAACGGCTACCCAGCCGCCATCGGCTTCGATGGACTTAAGCAGAGTCGTGTTTATACCTTGGCCCACGCCGCCTAAGAAAGCATCCAGATTTTCACCGGTCCAGTATTCAGCCTTAAGCGCGATGCCCTCGACGAGCGGTAAGCTCACATCGATAGCGATTAAATTGACATCATAGTCGTTGGATAGCGTCTTGGCTGCATTGGTGTACATGGTTTCGGTTCCGACTGCGGCGGAAAGACCAATCGTTGATGCTTTTTCGGTAAGTAACGGTAAAGAAAGCGCTATACGGCCTTCCAGAATCGGAGAAGCATTATCCACGCCGGTATCTACGTTGGTGTTGGTGAAAGTAGTGGTACTTGCCGCATCACCGATATTTCTCGCGATCGCGCCTTCTAAGGTCAGCTTCATATCACTTTCAAGGTCAATACCTTTTTTAACAGCGATCATCGGCCTGCGGTACTGCACGTTTCCCTGCCACCACATAACCGAATAGTTAAGCGTGGTCGGATTTAACGGAGCAATCACATCCCATGTCTGTCCAGCCAGAACGCTCAAATCCATGTCCGGCCAGGCAAGTTTTACATAGGCGTGCCGCATGTACATCTCCGCCTTATTCTGTGCTACCGTAGTATCAAAGAAATCGACTTCGATTTTACCGCTGGTTTCCATGTCCTCATAATCCGGACCTTTGAAATCCAAACCCAAACGGGTTTCGGACGCGGTCAGGTTCATGGCGTCAACATCTTTTCCAACAGTAGCTGATTCATTAGCTACCCATTGGCCGTAATTGCCGTTGGTGACGGTTGAATCGTCAAACGACAGGTCGGCCTTAATCTTACCATATAACTTAACGCCGTACTTTGACGCGACAGCTTCTTCCGCGAATACCTGGGTGCACATGGCTACAGCTGTCATTACAATCAAAACAGCTAAAACTAGTTTAAATGTTTTCATTTCTCCTCCTTGAAACATGGTTTAATTTACATCCATTCGTATCTTATTTGTCCTTAGAATCCCATTCGACCTTATCGCCATAGTTAAAACACTTCCGGCAAGTTAGTATTCTCCCCCCCTTCTTTGCCATATTAAAGCGGCTATGGCAATTCTCTTACAACTATATCGCTTGTGCTCAATAGTTTATCAGAATCTACCTTATCATAAACAAGATTCTTTGTCAACACTTTTTAATTTTTTTAAAATTTTATCTGCCGGTGCGTTTTCATGCAGATATGGCATTCAATACACACGTTTTGCTTCACGCTACTCTGCAGGCGCTGCTTTTGTTCTACGCTCGCCGGATTGCCCATGTGTTTTGCCCCCGGGCCGTGGCAGGCCTCACACTGTTTACTGGCAAGATGCGGCGTTTCCGCCTCCGAAACAAAACCGCCTTTTCCATACCCGGTTGTGTGGCACTTAAGACATTGGGGGTTTTTGTCCTCTGACCGCATTTTTAGTACTTTCCACGCCTTATTAAACTGCCGGTCAGAATAATCCTCATACTGCTGGGGATGGCAAACTTTACATTTATCCGCGCCGGCATACGCGGACTGCCCGGCAGGGTCTAGACCGGAACTTTGCGCCAAAACAACAGCACCACCCACTACAAATAAAAACGCAATTGCAGTCAAGACTGCCAAGAATTTTTTCTTTATTTTTGCCAGGATTATCCCCTCCCCGGTTATGTCGACTAAAGAGGTTTAGTTAATTACTGCTGAAAAATCCCTGTTTTTTTTCGCAATAACTAACTCCAAAGAGGCTCACGCCCCTATGGCGTTCATTCCGACTCCGTCGGAATTCACTATTACCCCTTAAAAGGGTTGCCTGCAACCCTCTTAATATTCCCCAGTAGTTACCACTTTTTCAGTGGTAACTAGTTAGTTTTTTCGATTGCGTCCATTACTAACTCTTTTATTTTCAATACTTTAGATTTTAGACAATCTGATAGTTCCATGCCCCAGCCTATCTCTTTCGGCACGACAGTTATCAGCTCGGTTTCCGGCAAATTATACCATCTTTTCGCTACTTCCAGGACTTGAAAAAAATCAATATCGTGCAACGATACCGGCGCTTCTCTTTTGATGTCTATGTCCCCTAGCTTAAATTTGTAGATGGCGCCCGGCTCTTCGTCCGTCTTTACCGCATCCACCACAATTAATTTATCGCAATTTTTCACGATCGGCAGCAGGTCAAACCCCAATACTGAACCGTCGACCACTTCCACATTATCGGGCAAAGCCTCCTTTTTCAGCTCTTCAATAACATGAATACCGATGCCTTCGTCCTGAAGCAATAAATTACCAATGCCTAAAACTACGATTTTTTTCTTTTTTGTCAAGCCATTTAGTATGCCCCGATGCCAAGCATCGGGGCTTATCCTTTAACATCAGGATTGATACTGAGCAAAAACCCTATGGGTTTGCCCGCCTAGCCATCCCCGTAAGCTCCCCAACTGTCGGCGAGGCTGGCCCGCCTAGCCATCTTTAGAAAAATATCTTCAGGACAGCGAGGCTAGTTGCCGAACGTGTCAAAGAAACACCCGGCCTTATGTTAACAAACGCGGAATTTTCTGATTTCACCGTTCGGCTTGGTTAAATGGATCGCGCAAGCCAGGCACGGGTCAAAAGAACGCACAACCCTGACTATTTCTATGGGGTTATCCGCGTCCGCCACCGGAGTCCCGATTAATGACTCCTCCACCGCTCCCCGTTGAGAATCTTCGTCCCGGGGAGAGCAGTTCCAGGTAGTTGGCACAATACACTGATAATTAGCGATTTTTTTGTTTTCAATGCGGATCCAATGCCCGAGCGCCCCCCGCGGCGCTTCGGTTAAACCCATACCCTCGCTCATCTGGGGAATTTCGTACGGTGTAAATACCGGCTCACCGGGCCGAAGCTGCAGGAGCCACTCTTCCATGGCATGCGCAATTTTAGCAGCTTCCAATGCCCGGGCCGCATGCCGGTCAAGTAACGAAGCTCCGTGCCGGTATTCATTACTCACCCACATCCGCGCCAACGGCCCGACCTCATGCGGAATACCGTCATACCGGGGAGCTTTTATCCAGGAATAGGCTTTATCCTTATGCGGGTCCGGCTCGGTCATTCCCTGTTTAGGATTTTTTCTTCCGATTTCATCTTTGTACCAGGAAAATTTAACGTCTTCGGTTATCAGCTCAGGATTGACATCTAAATCCGCACTATCGGTAAACCGTCCGCGTTTAATAAATTTTGCAGAATCAACTCCCTCGTCTAAATCAAACGCCCCGTACGACAAAAAATTGCTATAGCTTACCCCGACATTTTTGTAATCTTCATAAACATCGGCGATTGCCAGCACATCCGGCACATATACGGTATCGATAAAATCCTGCAGTTGCCTTATTCTCCAAAGCGAAGAAGCGATTTTATCCACTGTCGGCTTTTCCGTTACCCCGCCTGGAGTTACGGACATGGTCGTCGGCGCCTTACCGCCCCAAATCGCCAAAAGTTCGTGCGCTTTCATGCGAATATCCAGCGCTTCCAGATAATGTTTGACGGCCGCATCGTTAATATCTTTCGGCAATAAATAATCGCCTTTATACCTGGGTATAAACGGCGCAATATCCGGGCCGACGACAAAATCAAGCGCCGCAAGATGATAAAAATGCAGAATATGCGATTGAATAAAATTAGCGCCTAAGATCAGATTTCTGATGATCCGGCCGTTCGCCGGCGGTTTTACGCCGAACGCCGAATCCAGGTTAAACGTAGAAGCCATACAGTGCCCGATCGGGCACACCCCGCAGATGCGCTGGGTGATATGCTGGGCATCCCGAGGATCACGGCCTTTTAAAATAACTTCGATTCCCCGCCATAAAGTACCGCTGGAACGGGCATCGACAACCACGCCGTTATCTAGATCCACTTCTATTTTCAGGTGCCCCTCGATACGCGTTACCGGATCAATTGAAATCGTTTGTTTTGCCATTTTTCCGCTCTCCCTCTTTTCTCTTTAAATTGTTCTTCTTTTTTCTTCGATAAATTCATCCGGTAATTTTGCATAGAACGGCGCAGAATTATCCGGAAATCCCGGCTCACAACAGGCAATACAACCCGTGCCCGAACCAATACACCAGTTAACATACCCGTTCCAATGCCGATTTGGACAATCGGCAAAAGACAACGGCCCTTTACAGCCAAGCTGCACCAGGCATTTATCATCGCTCAGCTTTTGGGCAAAATTGCCGTTGGCAAAATATGAAAAATTCGGACAATTCTCGTGTATATTCTTGCCGTAAAACATTACTGGGCGGCCATGGCTATCCAACTGCGGCATGCCAAACAGAAGAACGTGCACCAATGATCCGACAATCCAATCCGGATGCGGCGGGCAACCCGGTATATTCAAAACCGTTTTG
>JAHJAO010000082.1 GCA_018813905.1 Candidatus Omnitrophota bacterium | reverse complement strand
GCCTCTTGCGTTTAGCACTTTAAAACTGTTGGGGGCGGGGCGCGCCCCCACCCGCGCCCCGCCTTCACGTAGAAGACGGGACACCCGCGCAACTCCTATAAGCGCGGGGTGGTGCTATCTTTTCAAAAAACTGCCGCAATTTTTAAGATAAAGAAACAATAGAACTATCCCCTGGCTTATTTTTTGTAGCTCATGGCTGAGCTACTAATATAGATTGTAGCTCATTTATTGTATTATATGAGCCACAAATAGAATTATAGCTCATTGGTGAGCCGCAAATCATGAGGCTATTTGAATCAATTTATCAAATATAAATATTTCGCCCTTACTACCACCTCCTTCTTCCAAAGAAGAAATGATGTTCTTATCCTTCAGCCGAGTTAATACTCTTTTAGCGGTTGCCAAGGGAATCCCGGACATCTTTACAAAACTAGCAGTATTAAATATAGGCTTCTTAAACAAAGTATCCAGGGTTTTTATTGAGTATTCGGAATGAGTTGCGTCAACAACGCGTTGTTTTTTTGCCTCATAAAGAGCCAATACCGCTTTTGCCTTGGCGCTATTTGCTTTGGCTTGCTCAAGCACTGCCTTCAAAAAGAAAATAATCCATTCATTCCACTGCTTCGCTTCTGTAATAGCACGCAGACGCGTGTAATATTCTTCGCGATTTTTTTCAAGATACTCACTAATGTAAAACATAGGCAAATTAAGCACTCGTTTTTCAAACAAAAATAACGGGATCAATATACGCCCTACTCGCCCGTTACCATCCAAAAAAGGATGTATTATCTCAAACTGAGCATGCACAATGGCCAATTGTACCAACGGGTCTTTTTCTTCATAATGAAAATATTTTTCAAAATTCGACAAATGTTCCATAAGAATGCTTGGTTCCGGAGGAATGTAAGCCGCATCTTCAATCTTAGCCCCAAACTTGCCGATATAATTCTGGATTTTCCTGAAATCACCGCGCGCTTTATCTTTTCCACGCACACTATTAAGCAACATCGCATGAATTTCCTTAACCAGGTTAAGCGAGGTCGGCTTACTATCAAGCTGTTTTGTTGCGTAATTCAAAGCCTCCCGATAGTTGATAATCTCCTGAATGTCGTGATACTTCTCATTCTTGACGTCAGGCGACACTTCGTAAGCAAGAACTTCTTCCAAGGAAGCTTGGGTGCCTTCGATTTTCGAAGAGATTACCGCTTCATTGGTGGTTAACGGAGATAACAATACCCTTGGATTCACTATGCTTTGTAAAATACCGTCATATCGGGCTAATTCCGCATTAGCCTGGCCAATTAAGGTTACAAAACGCACCCAATCCAAAGATTCTAATGGCAATGATTGCGGAACATATGGTTTCTTCATTACAACACCTCCGGTAATAATCCTTCCATATTTTTTTCAAACTTTATAATTTACCTGCGACGGTTATGGGTACGTTTCTAAAAGGGATGCTCCTTCAAAAAAATATATATTCCAATCTAATTATTTATAACTAGTTACAAGCACTTAATCTATCACCCCAGTGAACGTCCCCTTTGATAACCTCTCCGTCGATTTTCAAATTTCACTAAATCCAATTTCTCTCAAATATTCAAAAATAGGATCGTAAAATTTAGGATGACGCGTGGGATCTTCTATATCGCCAGGAGGCACCACAATTACCATGCCCTGCCTAGCGCGAGTCAAAAGGACGCGATAGGCATTTTTGAGATAATTTTTCCGCTCTGGCTTCTTAATGTTATTCCAACGATCACCGCAAAAAGACCTATGCTCCCACCCACTTCTTGAGTATCTAAAATCAGCATCCCAAGTAACGCATGCCCAATCAAGCTCTAATCCCTGCACATCAAATTCCGTGGCAACATCTTCAAGATAATATGAGGATCTCACATCCTCCTTACCATCAAGGAACCAATGAATCGGATTTATTGTTGATTTTACATCTATCGCATACGGCTTTAGCCGTTCCGCCTGAGATGAGACCATAATTCCATAACGCTCTGATCCACGCGCCTGCTTCTTCAGCCACTGCTTCGCTTTTCCCAAATCTCTGGTAATTACAGTTGGATAATTGGCTTTCACTTTTTCCAGCGTAGCATGGGCTTCATCGATATTAAGATCAAGAATTTGTTTGACCAAAAGCGAGACATGTTCAGCACGGAATGATCGCATTGATACCGCAAGATGCAATTCATCTTTATACACAACGTTTGGAAGCAACGCCACTGTTTTTAACACATCCCCGGCACTATACTCACTATCGGTAAGCCTAGAAGATATATAGATATGCCATTTGGGAAAAGAACGATTCAGCGATTCAATCCACTCTCCGATTCCCGCCTCCCCGGTATTTATCTCCTGCCCACCACCAACCAAACATACAATTACTGCCCAATCCGGGTGGCGATCAAGGCAGGATATTAAAAACTCTGGCTCTGAATGATTAAAATTAGGCTTGTGCTTTTTTCTACGCATGAAACTTGATGTTTGTTCTACATTCCAAGCGCGTTGCGCTTCATCAAATAATGCAACGTGCTCAATAGGTGGTGATTTCTCATCAACAAGACAGTCATCGCGGAAATGATGAACGTTCTGAATAAACGTCTTAACTTCACTCATAGCTTCACCTTTTTTTATACGGCTCCCACGCTCTTTTGCCCGTCGAACCTTATCCCGAGCCAATGCTTCACGAAGAATCTCAACAAGCGGTCCATTACCAGAGAGGTAAACACTGTAAAGGTCGCTTGAGTCATCGATATGCGTAGTAGCTATATTCAGCCCAACCAATGTTTTACCCGCACCTGGAACACCGGTTACAAAACAGATAGATTTTTGAGACTTTTCCCTTGAAAAACGAATAATTTCAGAAATCGCACCAGATGTTTGAGCGAAATTAATCGCGCTGGCATCACTGCGGGAAATTTCATTAACCGAATGGCCGTTGTAGAGTGCCATAGCTGCCTCGATAATGTTTGGAGTAGGGCAATATCGACCGTTCTCCCACCGTATACGATCAATATCACTACCTTCAACAAAACTCAAAACATCTTCTATCGCTTTCCCCAGTAACCCTACACTACATTTAACAGGAAAAAGAAGCTTATCATTTTGTGGAGTTGCGGAAATGGTTAAATAGGCATGTTTCGCTTTTGTAGCGATCAGAAGTGGGGCAATATACTTATCATGACTCGATTCATGAAAGTTTTTTAAATCTAAGGCGTAATCCCAAACCTGATCAATGGCATATGATGCGAATTCATTTTCTCCAATTTTAAATTCAAGAACAAATATCGCGGGTCCAATCAGGAGCACCACATCGATTCGCTGCCCCATGCGCGGAATAGAATATTCGAAGTAAATCGCCCCTTGGAAAGAAACAAGAGTCTCATGAAGAATCTTAATTTCTTCATTCCAGGCATCGCGCTGGGATTGCTCTAATGAGAATTCATTGTTAATTGCCAATTTACCAATAATCTCCTCAGGCGTTGATTTACAGAAATTAGCAATCGAGTCGGAATAATACGATCGTTTCATATTATTATTTCACTAGTTCTTCTTAACTATAGAACTACTACAAATTCAGCTATTATCTTGAATTCCCCTTCTTCGACTTTCGGTAAAATTATAGAATCATATTCTTTATTCAGCGGCTCAAGTATTATTTCTTCGTGTTTCCAATCTCCACCAGCGTTAATTTTCTTTTTACTCGTATACTTCTTAACCGTATAACTTCCCCCAGTATCGACATCAGCTATACCTCGATACTGCGCTAAAACTATTTTACCTTGCCTACTCCCAACTACATCGCTACTAAAAACGCAATAGCTGTTATTTGGAATTAACGGTTCCATAGAATGTCCTACAACTTTGCTGATAAACATCTTTTTATCCAGCTTCCTGCCTATATCTACCCTTATCCATCCTTCTTCTTGCACATCCATATTTTCCCCAAATTTTCCAGCGGCGGCGGCCAATGAATAATAAGGTAGATACTCTTTAAACTTCTCTTCTCCTTTTATATCAGCTAATATTTGAGTCAAGACGACTGATTCTTCTTTGATTATATCGGAAAACTTTAATTCTTTTTCTCTATCAATACCTTTTCTAGTTTCGATTCTTGTTTTAAAGAACCTTTCGGTATCTTTATTCATAAAATAAACATAACATCCTTTCATCCCCCTACTAAGCAATACTCTATAAGTATTTCTAACTAAGTCTATAAATTTATCTTTTGATCGTTTAACAACGCTATCGGAAGATTTAGATTGATCACCTACCCATTCTTGTTTATCGAAATCATATACTAAATCTTCTCCGAAAATAACTCCAACGTAGTCAAACTCGAAACCTTGAGCTGTATAAATACAACCAACTTGATTTATACCATTTGGATCGTACGCCCATAATGAAGCGGTGGGTATTCCGGGAGCTAATATCCTAGCTTCTGGCTTAGCATCCCATGGTCTTTTATAATCTCCTATCACGACGTCTTCTTTTAAAGTTCCATCGTCATTTGGCATTGACCAGTCCCAACAGAATCCGGCTGTAACCCGACCGGTAAAACCATCTGAAACCTTCTGTTTTATTACATTTTCTAACTCAAGAGGCGAAGAAAATATTTTAAAATCGAATTCTTCATGTTGATCCCAAATTACATTTGCAGTCCTCTTAATCCCCAAAGTATTATTTACCCAATTTACAAAAGCATCGGAACCATTACATCTAAATTGTGCCTCCAACTCATATTCATAAATCTTATAATGATTCTTCAGGGCATTTTCTTTTATATATTGCGTCGACCCTATTTCATTCGGCCTCACAACCTGATCATCATCTATAAAGAATACCGCGACTTTAGAAGCGCGAAATAATTCTTCGATCTGAGGCAAATCCGTCCTCTTTACTCTAGGAGTAAAACGACTATTACTTGTACTACGGATTCTATGCGCTTCGTCAGCAATCAATATATCAATAGCATTATATTCAGCGCCAGAGTAACTATTAAAAAATTTGAATTGAGCTGATCCTCTTGTTCCGATTATCTCTCTTAATGTACCTGTAAAAGCTCGTGACCCTGTTGCGTAATGAGCATTATAACCTTTGAGTAATAGATCAGCCATGAGATTAATAGCAATAACGGATTTACCTGTGCCTGGACCTCCCTTAATAATAATCACCGCCTTTTGTTTATCATGGAAACTTTTCTTTGCACAAGACAATACCGTATCGTAAACAATAAGCTGTTCATCAAGCAAAATATACTCCGATTTACCCTTGATTATGTTCCCCACATGATCCATTAATTTCTTGCTCGGCCTGTAACGACTTTCTTCTATCTGCTTTAGAACTCTTAAACCATCACCTCTCATCAATCTTCCATAAAGATAATTCTTGAGATCATCGACATTATCAGCAGTAAAAAGCGGGCAGTCTTTTAAAACATCATTGAACTTATTCGCAAAAATAACATCGTCTGAGTAATAATTATAATTATGTAAATACGTACAAGCTTCTAAAGTAATTGGATCAATATCATCATTAAATGCAGTGTGTGTATCCTGTAGATACATTTGGTATTGTCGCACTTGTACTGAGGGATGCAAAACTTCTCTTTTTGCGCCCCCGACCCAAGTCAGTACTTCGTTATCCTTATCAGATTCTTCACACTTTTCCCACTGTTTAAGTTCAATTATTACAGCATTATCTTTTTTGCTATCGTCTTTTCCGCAAATCAAACAATCCAGCCTTCTCGAAGTCAACGGTAATTGATATTCTAAGATTACGCCGTGATCTAAAAGCTCCGCATATTGAAAAACTTGTGACATCGACCTCAAAGAATTTCTCCATGAATTTATTTCAGCCGGAGAAGGATAATAACGAAAATAATTAAAAAAAGCTGATTTTAGTTTTTCAGCTATTTGATTTTGAATAGTATCTTGAATAAATTGACCAGAGCTTCCTGAATAAAGTCTCATAAATTATAACTTGTTATATTTGGTATGCTTTCCTTTAGCTTTTTCGACTGGATATTTTATTTCATTCTTTTTAAGTTTTTGATCCATCGCGTCAATCAAGTTGATACCGAGATTATCGGCTAATTCAAAGAGATACAAAGCAATATCAGCAATCTCATCTTTAATTTCCGCATGGTTTTGCCTAGCATATTTCTCTACCTCTTCAGTAGTCTTCCATTGAAAATGCTCTAAAAGTTCAGAAGCTTCTAGAATTATTGAAACAGCCATATTCTTAGGATCGTGAAATTGCATCCAGTCGCGCTCATCTCTGAATTTCTTAATTTTTTCTGTTATTTGGCTAATTTCGCTCATCTTCTCTCCTTTTACGAATACTACTTTCTTCCTACCAATGCATCCAGACTAATCCCAAAGGTATCTGCTAATTTAAGCAGGGTTTTCAAAGTTGGATGTTCAGCGGCTCCCTGTTCAATTTTTGTGATTGCGTTGAAAGATAAACCTGCCTTTTCGGCTAATTTTTGTTGGGTCCAATTGCGTTCTTTTCGTAATTCTTTAAGTCTCCTAGCTATCATTATTCTCCTTGACTAAATAGTAAAGTATTAGTATTATATCTTTAGTGCTTAACCTGAGGTACTGAACGCTTATTATTTTACCATATAAATACTATTTTTAAACTAATTTCCTCCTCCTAATAATTGCGGCAGTTTTTTGAAAAGATAGCACCACCCCGCGCTTATAGGAGTTGCGCGGGTGTCCCGTCTTCTACGTGAAGGCGGGGCGCGGGTGGGGGCGCGCCCCGCCCCCAACAGTTTTAAAGTGCTAAACGCAAGAGGC
>JAHJAO010000081.1 GCA_018813905.1 Candidatus Omnitrophota bacterium | reverse complement strand
GGCCGTGCGCAATATTAAAGGAAAGAAACTTTTACACGGTGAAGATTTGGTGCGCATGTCGCAGCAGAAGACAGAATTGCTAAGAAAAAAGATGGGTGTAAAGTAAATGTTTCAGTTTACGGATATGTTCAGAGTAGATCACCTTTCCATTTTTGTGGGAGTATTTTCGGCCCTATTTGCTTTACTGAGCGTGATTTATTCTTTTGCCTTTATGAGGGGGCGCAAGAAGCTGGCGCGTTATTACTTATATCTTCTGCTTACGCTAATAGTTTCTTTAGGATGCATTTTTGCCGATAACCTGTTATTTTTGAGCGTATGCTGGGGATTTTTGGGGCTATTGTTGTATCTGTTAATCGCTTTTGGCGAAGGAAAACGCACTTCTTATACCGCGAAGAAGACATTTATTATTATCGGCGGCACAGACGCGTTGATGCTCTTGGGCATCGCGCTCATCTGGCATCTTAGCCGCACATTAGAGATGAGCGAGATTAGTATTCACCTGAACTCAAAAGCCGCAATCAGCGCGTATTTATGTTTGGTTATTGCCGCTTTTGCCAAGGCCGGAGCAATGCCGTTTCATACCTGGATACCGGATACCGCCGAAGACGCGCCGGTGCCGGTAGTCGCGTATCTGCCGGCGGCTCTGGATAAACTTCTGGGCATATATTTTCTGTTCCGGATAAGCGCGCAGATGTTTGTAATGGATGCCGGGATGAATACGTTCCTGATGGCGCTGGGGAGTTTTACTATTGTGGCCGCGGTGATGATGGCCCTCATTCAGCACGACCTGAAAAGGCTGCTTGGTTATCACGCGGTCAGCCAGGTGGGCTATATGGTTTTGGGCCTGGGCACGGGTAACCCAATCGGTATTGCCGGCGGCTTGTTTCATATGCTTAATCACGCCATCTACAAGTCATGTTTATTTTTATCCGGGGGAGCGGTAGAAAAAAGATTCAAGACAACCAACCTGGAAAAATTGGGCGGTATCGCCAAAGTCATGCCGCTTACTTTTATTACATTTCTGATTGCCGCCTTGGCCATATCCGGTGTGCCGCCTTTTAACGGGTTTACCTCCAAGTGGATGATTTATCAGGGGATAATAAATTCCGGTAAAACCGGAGGAAGCCTCTGGATTTTATGGCTTATTTGCGCGATGTTCGGCAGCGCGCTGACCATGGCGAGTTTTATGAAATTGATAAACGCCGTATTTTTAGGCCAGCCGCACGAAAGTCTAAAGCTGAAAACCATAAGACGCGCGGATCCCCCGCCGTCTATGTATATACCAATGTGTGTGCTTGCCGCGCTTTGTGTTTTGTTCGGCGTATTCGCGTACCGGCTGCCTCTACATATGTTTATTTTGCCGTGTTTGGGCCGGCAATGGGAAGGTATTGTCTTTTCGGGCGCGTGGCAGCCGCTGTTGGCGACGGGGTTATTGCTTCTGGGAATTGTTATCGGATTTGTTGTGTATCTGTTCGGCAAGGGGACTAAAATCCGCAGGGTCGAGCCTTTTATCGGGGGGGAGACTCTTGAAGAACATCCGGATATGCGGATTTCGGGAACGGAATTTTATAATACGGTTCGGGATATGGAATCCATCAATACCGTATACAAATTAGCGGACAAGAAATTGTTTGACATTTATGAATTGGGCAGTAAAATCACTTTTGGCTTTAATGCCGTCTTGCGTTATATCCATAACGGTATTTTGCCTTCGTATTTGAGCTGGTGCCTTTTGGGGATGATAATCCTGTTGAAAAGTTTATTTTTTAAATAGTAAGTTGCGAATAAGATGATTGAATTATATTTATTGTTAGTCTTAATGATTGTCGGAGCGATTATCGCAATCGAAATCCAAGACCTGCTCTCTTCGGTTATTGCCGTAGGCGCCGTGGGCCTGGTTCTTTCCATAACATTTTTGATATTGAAAGCGCCGGATGTGGCGATTACGCAGCTGGTTGTTGAGATATTGTGTTTGATGATACTCATCCGCGCGACGCTGAAGAAAGACCTGCCTTTTTCTACGACCGGAAGGTGGTTTTTGAATACGCTTATCGCGCTGTGTTTTATCGCTATGTTTCTGATGTTGTTTGCGCAGTGCGTTCCTGAGTTGCCTCGTTTCGGCCATCCGATTATGCGGGTTGCCCGAATTTATCTTGACCAGGGGATGCTCAAGACCGGAGCGGCCAATATCGTCAGTTCCGTCATTCTGGATTTCCGCGCTTTTGATACCCTGGGGGAAGCGACGATATTATTTACCGCTGTTATCGGCGTGTTAGCAATAGTTCGGCGTATCGGCCGCAAGAAAGAAGATGAAAAAGAAGTAGAGGGCGAAGAATAGCTATGACCCATAAGGAAAGTGAAACAAAAGGGATGTCGCTGATCGTCAAGACGATTACCCGTTTGACGGTGGGCATAATTATATCTTTTGGCGTATATATCATTTGCCACGGACATCTCTCGCCCGGAGGCGGATTTGCCGGCGGTGTTATCGTCGCGTTATCTTTTATCCACCTCATGCTTGCTTATGGAGGCGAAGAGGCGTTCAAGCGGCTTTCTAAAAGGACCGCTTCGCTCTGGGAAAGCGCGGGAGCAATATTTTTCTTAGGCCTTGCGCTATTAGGTTTTACCGGAGGGTATTTCTTTTTGAATTTTCTGCCTAAGGGGGAAAATTTTGCGTTGTTCAGCGCCGGCATTATCCCGCTTTGCAATCTCGCCATAAGCATAAAGGTCGGGGCCGGGCTCTTTTCCATATTTGTAGCCCTGGTCTCGTTGAAAATAAGCGCGGAAGCCCTAAAAGTTAAATTGAAAAAAGGTAAAAACCAATTATGATTTATTTACTTTGTCTTACGCTTTTTTGTGTCGGGCTGTATTGCATTCTTCGCAAGCGTAATATTATCAAAATTATCGTGGGCGTGATTATTGCTGAATACGCGGTAAATCTGTTTTTTGTGTTAAGCGCGTACCGGATAAACGGCCGCGCGCCGATCTTTTCCGAGGACATGATCATTGCGAATATGGTGGATCCCTTGCCGCACGCGCTGGTTTTGACCGCGATTGTGATTGGCCTGGCGACCACGGCGCTTTTGGTGGCGATTGCGATAAGAATATACGAGAAGTACGGGACTTTTGATATCACAAAAATTAAGGACTTGGAAGGATGATTAAAGCGTCAGATATAATACCGTTTTTTGTAATTATACCTTTAGCCGGGGCGTTTTTGCTTTCGCTGTTTGGCCGGCGCGCCCGTTGGGTGCCGGATTTTGCCGCGATGGTGGCGGCGATTCTACTTTGCTATTTATCGCTTCTGAGTGCGCGCCTGTATAATACGTACGGATTGCTCAAATACAGTGTCGGCGCCTGGATGCCGCCGGTGGGTATCGGCATGGTGCTGGACGGGCTAACCGCGTTTCTTTTGGTCACGGTGAACTTAGTAACTTTGTGCGTAACTGTTTTCTCCATAAATTATATGGAAAAATACACTTCAAAATGGAAATTCTACACGCTTTTTTTATTGATGGTCGCGGGCATGAACGGGGTTATCATTACCGGCGACCTGTTCAACATGTTCGTATTTTTGGAAATTGCCTCGGTTGCAAGTTACGCGCTGGTCGCCTTTGGTACGGAAAAGCATGAATTGGAAGCGGCGTTTAAATACGCGATTATGGGCACGGTCGGTTCGTTATTTATCCTTTTGGCCATCGCGTTTTTATACACTTATACCTCGACGTTAAATATGGCGGATATGGCCAATATCCTGGCGGAAAAAGGGTCTTCCCAGATCGTGTTGATGGCCAGCGTTTTATTCATTATGGGCTTGGGATTGAAGGCGGCACTCGTGCCTTTTCATGCCTGGCTGCCGGACGCGCATCCGTCTGCGCCGGCGCCTATTTCCGCGATGCTTTCCGGCGTATTAATAAAATCTCTGGGCGTATATACCTTATGCCGGATATTTTTTAACGTGATTGGCCTGACCGAAAGTATTTCTTCGATATTAATGCTTCTGGGAGTTATTTCCATGGTCATTGGCGTATTTCTCGCGATTGGCCAGTGGGATTTTAAGCGGCTGCTCGCCTATCACTCTATAAGCCAAATTGGGTATGTTATGCTCGGTATCGGCCTGGGTACGCCTTTAGGTATTTTAGGCGGCTTGTTTCATCTGTTTAACCATTCTATTTTTAAATCGCTGCTGTTTTTAAATTCCGGAGCCGTAGAGTATTCTACCGGCACGCGCGATTTAAAAGAGATGGGAGGACTGTCCGCGAAGATGCCGGTTACATCCGGAACAAGCTTGATCGCCTCCATGTCTATTGCCGGAGTCCCGCCGTTTAACGGGTTCTGGAGCAAGTTATTGATTATCTTTGCTTTGGTTGAGGCCGGCAGGTACGGTTATGCTTTCTGGGCGGTAATCGCAAGCATCTTAACACTTTCATCTTTTATGAAAGTTATGAAATACGCTTTTTTTGGCGAGCTGAACAGGAAATGGGATAAGGTAAAAGAAGTTCCTTTTTTGATGAAGCTGTCGATGGTGATGCTCGCTTTTATCTGTATCGCCGGCGGCTTGCTTATTTACGGCGGTATAGGCGATATGTTTTTAAAACCCGCGGCCGAGGCGATGCTTACCGGCACAAAATACGGCTGGCTGATTTTGAATTGGCTCAGGTAGAAATTTGGATTAGCAGAAGGAGTTTTAGGTAATCGTGAAAAGAAGAATAATTTTATTTCTGGTTTCACTTTTAATCTGGTGCTTACTGGTTTGGGTACCGGATGTGCCGCGTTTACTTTTGGGGATTCTGATCAGCGTATTTGTGGCGGTTTTAACCGCAGATTTATTTGTAATCAGGCCCCAGCGGATAAAACATCCTCTGCGGTACTGGTATTTTGTTTTTTATTATCTTCCGGTATTTATCTGGGAATGTATCAAGGCCAATATCGACGTTGCTTATCGTGTTTTACACCCGCGCCTTCCCATAAAACCGGGCATAGTAAAAGTAAAAACCAGCTTAAAATCCGATACGGGCTTAACTTTTCTGGCTAACTCGATAACGCTTACACCGGGCACATTGACGGTCGATATCGATGCCGAACGCGGCATTTTATACGTGCATTGGATAAACGTAAAAGAAAAAGACACAGACCGCGCGACCGAACTGATTGTAAAGCGGTTTGAAAATATATTGAAAAAGATTTTTGATTAGAGGGCTTTTATATGAGAACGGTTAAATGGATATTCGGGGCGTTGGTGTTGGGCGGGATTATTGCCCTTGTCATCTTAAGGCCCATGCCGGTTTTATTCGCGGCCGGATTGCCGCATTTCGCTTTTTATCAGCGCGCGGTTTATATCATAATTTTAGCTTGTTTTCTTTGTTTGTACCGTATTTGCCGGGGGCCGACGGGCGCGGACCGCATTGTGTCTATAGATATCCTGGGGATTATGATTGTGGGTTTATGCGCGCTATTGAGCATTACTACGCACCGGAGTTGGTATATTGATATCGGCATTGCCTGGGCGCTGCAGAGTTTTATCAGCACGCTGGCTTTATCTAAGTTTTTGGAAGGAAGAGATTTTGATGAGTGATATTATCGGGTTGATTTTTATAGGTATTGGC
>JAHJAO010000080.1 GCA_018813905.1 Candidatus Omnitrophota bacterium | reverse complement strand
TTTTTTTCGCATTTCCCCGGCATTTTTAGAAACTCACGATCTTTCTAACTTTTAGCTTTTAACCTGTAACCTGTAACCTGTAACCTGTAACCTGTAACCTGTAACCTGTAACCTGTAACCTGTAACCTGTAACTTGCAACCTGTAACTTGCCCCTTTGGTAACTTTATGTTAAGATAATAACACTTAAAATTGCTAAGAACCATCCTTACCGGCATATCCTATGGATAAAAAATTTATCGTAATTAAAGGAGCCAGGGAGCATAATCTCAAGTCTTTAAATCTTACGCTGCCCCGGAACAAATTGATTGTCATTACCGGGCTTTCCGGTTCCGGGAAGTCATCTCTGGCTTTTGATACCATTTACGCTGAAGGACAACGCCGTTATGTGGAAAGCTTATCGGCTTACGCCCGTCAGTTTTTGGAGCAGCTGCACAAGCCGGATGTGGACTATATCGAAGGCCTGTCTCCGGCGATTGCTATCGAGCAGAGAAACGCGGGTTCTAACCCGCGTTCGACGGTAGCGACCCAGACGGAAATGTATGATTATCTAAGGTTGTTGTTTGCCCGTATCGGCATTGCCTATTGCTACCGCTGCGGCCGCAGGATTACCCAGCAGTCCAGCCAGCAGATAATTGAACACATTATGGGGTTGCCGGATAAGAGCCGTATTTACCTTTTATCCCCTTTAGTTCGCGGCCGCAAAGGCGAGTATCGCCGGATATTTGAAGAAGTGGCAAAATCAGGATTTGTCCGCGTGCGCGTGGACGGAGAAATATGGGATATAAATGAACCGGTTAAACTGGATAAAAAGAAAAAACACACGATTGAAATCGTGGTGGACAGGCTCATGCTTACCCCGGAAATAAAAAAAAGACTTGCCGATTCTGTGGAAACAGCGCTCAAGGCAGGTAACGGCACGTTGATTGTGGCCGTAGAAGACGCCGGCAAAGTACGCGAACTTGTTTTCAGCGAAGTCTATGCCTGTGTTCAGTGCGGGTTAAGTTATGAAGAATTTCAGCCGCGGATGTTTTCCTTTAACAGCCCGTATGGGGCGTGCCCGGCTTGCGGCGGGCTGGGAACGAAGATGGAAATTGATGAGGATCTGGTAATTCCGGACAAGAATAAAACCTTACGCGAAGGAGCGCTCGAACCATGGCGCCGCGGCGGAAAAGGATATCTGATGTATTACCGGGCATTATTGAATGAGCTGGCAAACGTTATGGATTTCAGCCTGGACGTAGTATTTGCGAAGCTGCCCCGGAATATCCAGAAGTTAATCCTGTACGGCGGCGAGGTTTTGGTTTGGGATAAGCCCTACGAGGGAATCATTCCGCACCTAGAGCGGCTTTTTCATCAGACGGACAGTGATTTCTTAAAAGAGGAAATTAATAAATACATGAGTAATCTTGCCTGCCCGGAATGTAAAGGAATGCGTTTGAAGCCGGAAAGCTTGGCGGTGAAAGTGGGTGATTTATCCATATGTGATATTACCAAATTTTCCGTGGAAAAAGCAGAGAAGTTTTTTAACGGCTTAGAGCTTAACGAAAAAGAAGCGGTTATCGCCCGCCAGGTCTTAAAAGAAATAAAGCAACGGCTTGAATTTATGATGAATGTCGGGCTTGGGTATTTAACTCTGGACCGGCAAAGCAGTACTCTTTCCGGGGGAGAGGCGCAGCGGATTCGCCTGGCTACGCAAATTGGTTCCCGGCTTACCGGAGTCATATATATATTGGATGAACCGAGTATTGGTCTGCACCAGCGCGATAATGAAAAATTAATTAATACCTTAAAGGTTTTAAGGGACATGGGTAATACCTTAATTGTGGTGGAGCACGATGAAGCGACGATTCGCAATGCCGATTACATTCTGGATTTAGGGCCTGGAGCCGGCCGATGGGGAGGACAGATAGTTTGTCAGGGCGCTTTAGAAAATATTCTGAGGTGCAAAAATTCGTCTACCGCTAAATACTTAAATGGCCGGTTAAAAATCGAGCCAAGGCAAAATCTCCGTTCTTACGGAAATAAAGGGCAGAAATACTTAGAAATTATCGGAGCGAGAGAACATAATCTTAAAAATATCGGCATCAAGATCCCCTTAAATTTATTCGTATGTATAACCGGCGTTTCCGGATCAGGCAAATCCACGCTTATCGATGAAGTTTTATACCGGGCCCTGGCAAAACGGTTATACCGCGCAAAAGACCGGCCGGGACTCCATAGCCGCATTCTCGGCATGGATAATATCGATAAGGTTATTATTATTGATCAATCGCCGATCGGCAGAACGCCCCGGTCCAACCCCTCGACTTATACCGGGCTGTTTTCTCCGATGAGAGACTTTTTTGCGCAGCTTCCGGAATCAAAGGTGAGAGGATATAAGCCGGGAAGGTTCAGTTTTAACGTCAAAGGAGGCCGGTGCGAGTCTTGCCAGGGGGACGGGATAAAAAAAATCGAGATGCATTTTCTTCCGGATGTTTATATGCCGTGCGAGGTCTGTAAGGGGAAACGCTATAACGAACAAACGCTTGAGGTAAAGTTTAAAGGGAATTCGATCGCGGATATATTGGATATGACGGTTGAAGACGGCATGGAATTATTTAAAAATATTCCTAAAGTTTCAAATAAACTTGAGCTTTTAAATAACGTCGGCCTTGGGTATATCCAGCTGGGCCAGCCGGCGACGACGCTTTCCGGCGGGGAAGCGCAGCGGGTGAAATTGTCCACGGAATTATCCAAGCGTTCGACCGGAAAGACGCTGTATATCTTAGATGAACCGACTACGGGATTGCATTTCGCGGACGTAAATAAGCTGCTTTGCGTACTGCATACGCTGGTGGATTACGGCAATACCGTTTTAGTAATTGAACACAACCTGGACGTGATTAAAACCGCCGATTACATCATTGATTTAGGCCCGGAAGGCGGCGAGAGGGGCGGCAGGCTTGTTGCTTGCGGCTCGCCGGAACAATTGATAAAAAGAAAAAGTTCCTATACCGGGCAATATTTAAAAAAACATCTCAAGAAACACTAAAAATTACAAATATTAACTTGCAACCTGCAACCTGTAACTTGTAACTTGTAACGTATTTTTATGAAGAGCGGACCCAGATATATTATCCCATTGCTGCTAGTGTTACTTGTAAACTTTGCCGCGCCGGCTTTTGCCGGTGATGACGAATATAAAGATTTATTTTTAGCCAAGCAGGTATTTGAAGACGGCTTTTATGACGTTGCGTTAAGGCAGTTAAAGAGATTTCTGCAGCAATATCCTTATACTAAACGCAGATTTGACGTAGAATTTCTTACCGGACAAGCTTATTTCAAGCTGGGCGACTTGTATCGAGCTTCTTCGGCATTCGAAAAGCTGTTGAAAGAAAGCCGGATAGGCAATAAAGAAAGGTTGGATGAGGTCACTTTCTGGCTGGGCGAGACTTATTTTGCCGGCAAAGACTATAACCGCGCCCTTTCCTTTTATCAGGATATAATCAAGCAGTTTCCCCAATCAACGCTTGCCGGTTACGCTTTTTATGATGAAGCCTGGTGTTTGTTTGAGCTCAAACAATACGCAAAAGCAAAAGACGGGTTCGAAAATTTTATAAAACAATACCCGAAACACGAATACGTTCCCGAAGCTGAACACAAAATCGGCGAAATACTGTTTAAATTGTGCGAGCATAAAAAAGCAAAAGAGTATCTTTTGGGATATATTAAAAAACACCCTAATTCAAAAAATATAGTCCGCATCTATTGTCTTTTAGGAGAAATTTTTTATAATCTCGCCGATTATCAAAACGCGATAATACATTATAACTTTTCTTTGCGGTTAGGGCCGCGTTCCGCATATGCTCCGCATGCCCGTTATGGAGTAGGCTGGGCTTATTTTAATCTTGGCGACTTCGGAGAAAGCCATGCGGCTTTTGCCGAATTTATGGAGGTTTTTAGCCAGCATCCTTTAGCGGAACTTGTTTTACTGCAGATGGGAGAGTGCGCGCGTAATTTAAAAAATTATGAACAGGCGCTTATACATTATGAAACTATTATTAAAAAGTTTCCCCGGTCTAATGCCGTGGATAAAGCTTATTTTTATAAGGCGATGACGCTGTTAGAATTGAAAAGGACGGAAGAATCCATTCTGGTTTTTACCCAGCTCTTTGATAAATTTCCGCAAAGCGACATAAATGCCGCGGCGCATTATCAACTGGGGCTTTTGTATATGGGCAAAGAGCAGAAAGCGGCGGCGCTTGAGGAATTTAATCGGGCGCAGGATTTGGCCCGGGATAATCAGTTGAAAGTAAACGCCTTAATTAAAATCGCGGACATTTATTTAAACCAAGGAAAAGTAGATGAAGCGCAAAAATTATACGATAAAATCATGCTGGATTTTTCAGGAAGCAATTATGCGCACCATGCCCAAAATCAGATCGGAATCAGCTTTCTAAAACAGGGCCGGTTTGATGCCGCTATCTTTGCTTTCCAAAATGTCATAAAAAACTCCCCCGACGCAAAACTTAATACCGATGCCCAGTACCATTTGAGTTTAAGTTATTTCAAAAAGGGCAATTTCCCGGTGGCGATAGAGCAATTCAACATTTTATTGGATAAATATCCTGAATCTGAATTTAAAGAACGGGCGTTGTTTGATATTGCTACCTCTTTTTATAATTTAGAGAAATGCAAAGAAGCTATTTTAATTTATACCCAGCTTATCAAACAGACTAAAGACCGGGATATTCTCTGGCGATCCATGTATCAGCGGGCCTGGTGTTATTATCAGTTGAATAATGAAAAAGAAGCGCTGAACGATTTTGCAAAATGCCTGCTTGAGTTTTCCGATTTACCGATCGTGGCTGATATCCGATTCTGGTTGGGGCAGTATTATCTCGAAAAGGACAACCCAAAAAAAGCAAAAAAATATTTTTTAGAATTATCTAAAAGCCAAGCCGATAACGAACTTAAAGATGATACCTTATTTTGGCTTGGATTATGTTATATAAAGTTAAAAGACTTTGATGCGGCGCTGAGGCAGATGAAATTATTGCAGAAGGAATATCCGCAAAGCGCGTTTGTTCAAGACTCTTTTTTAAAAATTGCCGAAATCTATATTCAAGCGGGAAGGAAGACAAAGGCCGGGGAAGAATTTAAGGAAATAACCGCTAAATTTCCCGATTCGATATATGCGGGGATTGCCTTTGAGCGGTTAGCCCAGCTTGCGGCAGCGGAGGGTGATTTTGAAAGAGCGATTATTTATATTAATGACGCGTTAAAAGTAAAAGGGGCGGTTAAAGAGTTTAAGGCGCAGCTAGAGTCTGAGTTGGCGCATTTTTATGTAAAAACAGGCAAGCCGAATGAGGCCGTGGATGAGTATTTCAAGCTCATATATCTTTATCCCGAGGATAAAGCATTGACGGCCAACTCTTACATTTCTATAGCGGAAATTTTTATTCAAACCGGCGATTACGAACGCGCGCGGAAAACTTATGAGAAGATTATAGAAGGTAAATTTGATGAAACAGAAGAAATCAGGGAGAAATTACTATGGTTAAAAGAAAAATTATCTATCCGGCAATAATATTGGTTATTTGTATTTTGGGCTGGCTGGGGCCTTTGTGGGCCGAAGAGGTAAAAATGCCGCCCAAATCAAAGAGTGCCCCGGAACCTGAGAAAAGAGAAATTTTCGATAAACGGTTTTTGGGTTCGGGGATAGATTTTGAAACTGAAAAGAAGGCAAACAAAACGGAACAAAGTTCAAACAGCGCAAATTTTGCTTACGGCCGGTTCCAGTCCAGCCTCTACGATATTTTTCAGAGCAGCCGGACGGATAGTTTTTATTATACCCTGCTGATAAATGTGGAAGATTCAAACGGAGAACGTCCGAACAGCTTTTATACGCGTACCCAGCCGGCTTTTAAAGTGGGCGTTCTTTTGGACGAAGAAAATGAGCTGATTTTTAAAACTTCTTATTTTGAGAAAACTATGGGCCTGCCCGGGACGTTCTCCGCGCGCACTTTAGGCTCGGAAAGAAAAAACTATAATTTTCGGCTCTCGTCGCAATTTATGCATACATCTTTAGATAAGCAAATAGTTTTTGAACCATATCATGAAGGTTCGGCGCTAAATGATAATTTGCAACGGGAGGATTTCCGAAATACAATCTCAGGAGCGAAAGTAGGCGTGGATATTGAGGGTAACACCCTCAATATCAACCTTTATGAGCGGCAGCTGGAACACTATTACCGCCAGACAATTTTAGACTCCCAGTTTAAATTAAAGCCGCTGGATTTAAGCGATAGGTGGCAGATGAGTTATGGCGGATCTATTTTTTGCCAGGAAGAATTCGGGCAGCGCCTGGCCCCGTTTTTAGAGGTGATTTTTCATGTAAATGAACAATGCTCGCATAAATTAAGATTTAACCGCGATTTTGAACCGGTAGTGTTTAACCGGACGTATCTTGAGGAAAACTATCTCGAGGTCAATCCCCAGGCGGTCCGGCCAAAACGCCGGTTAAATACAGCGTATCATTTTGATAATTACATAAGCCCGGAATGGAGGATGAGCGTTATTGCTTATTTTATGCAGGAGCGGGATTATTGGTTCCTAGAGGACCTAGATGCCGATGGTTTGTACGCACCGTCTTATGTTAAGCAGGTAAATTTTACCGGATTCAAATTTGCTACCGAGTACAGCTGGACAGAATCTTTTAGTAATTTTTTTAGTTTGAATGTCCGGGCGGTTAAAAGCAAAGATGAGAATTACGAAGTTATTCCCCTTCTTCCCAAGCAGGAGGTATCACTTGGGTTTTCCTATAAAATTGATAAAGTTAAGTTCGATATTGTCGGCGATTATTTCGGCCGGCGCTACCAAGAAGTCAATTCCAAAGAAACGTTTAACGCTTATTTTCTTATGCACAGCAAGCTTAATTATGAGGTCAAAGATTACTTGACAATATTTATATTAGTTGATAATTTATTAAATGACCACTACGAGATAGTAAAGGGCTATCCTAATCAGAGCAGAAATACAATGGCCGGAATCAAACTTAAATTTTGAGAAGAGTTACTAGTTGTTGTCTTTCCGCATTTTTTGTCTGTCTTTCTGAAAACGTCTTTTAGTGCTCTGTGATATAACTTGTTGATGAACAGAGCATTAGGATTTATGTAAAAAGCAATATTGTAATATCTTTTATAACAGGAGGGTATATGCAGAATATATTATTTCAGATCTTCAGCGTCATGATATCTTGTTTAATCGCGGCCGGCCTTTACCTTAAGGTCGATGTTATTAATAAAGGCGGCCCGGTTATGGTTCCCATAATTTTATGCTCGATTTTCGCCTTAGCGATTATTATGGAAAGGTTAATTAGTTTGTATCGTTCAAAAATCAACTCGGCAAAATTCATGGATGATATAACCATAGCTTTAAAACGCAATCGCATATCGGAGGCCCTTGAGATTTGCGAGGAAACGCAGGGCCCGGTAGCGCAGATTCTGAAAGCCGGCATATCCCGCCATGACCGCTCCCGTCAGGAAATAAGGGAGGCGATAGAAGATGCCGGTTTGCACGAGGTGCCTAAGCTCGAAAAAAATTTAAGCGCTTTAGCGACGATAGCTCACGTAAGCCCGCTGTTAGGTTTATTAGGTACGGTTACGGGGATGGTGCATACTTTTCAAATAATTCAACAGAAAGCGCAGGCCATGGTTCCGGTTGATCCTTCTGTTTTGGCGCGCGGTATCTGGGAGGCCTTGATCACAACGGTTGCCGGGCTTATTGTCGCGATCCCGAGTTTTGTCGCCTATAATTTTTTGGTTTCGAAAGTCCAAAACTTAATTGTAGAAATGGAAATTCTTGCCACCGACCTGCTGAACATTTTAACCCAGAAAAGGTAAAATATGCGTTTTCGACGGCATTTAGAACTTGAAAAAGGGCAAAAAGAGATCAATATCACTCCGCTTGTGGATATGGTTTTTCTTTTGCTGATATTTTTTATGCTTACTTCCAGCTTTATTATTATGCCGGGGATAAAGATAAACCTGCCGAAAGCGGTAACGTCGGAAGCGATAAGGGAGAAAAATATAATAATTACCATAAACAATGAGAACGCGATTTATCTTAATGAAAAGCCGATAACGACGACAGAGCTTACCCAGCATCTGGCTGAAGTCGTGAAATCAAAAAAAGAAAAACCGTTGCTGATAAAAGCGGATAAAGATGCCCAATTAGGCATAGTGGTTAAAATTTGGGATATCTGCAGAAAAGTGGGGATCACCCAAATCAACATTGCCACGTTACAGGAAATTAAATAGTTACCACTTTTTAAGCGGTAACTAAATAAGCAATGGAAGAAAAAAACAGAACTTTTAAAATCGCCCTTTCCTGTTCTCTTATCTGGCATTTTTTGGGCGTGCAGCTGGTGACGGTTGTTTGGCCTATGCCGCAGCTTGCACCCCATTATGCCACCGTTAATTTCTGGGGGCATCTTTTGGATACGGCGGCGGGTTCGGCTGATAAACCGGCAAGCTCCGATATCGCCGGAAAAGAAAAAGATTCGCAGATAGTAACGTTTAAAAAGAATGAATCCGGACAAAAAAAATTTGATGAGCCGGCTATTCTCGGAAAAGAAAATTTACCCCTGTCTGAATTATCAAAAAAAGCAAGCCCCGAGCCAAAAGCAAAAGGGTTGGAAACGAAACATTTTGTTGTCATTGAGGATATTGCCTCGGCGTCAAAAAGAAGCATAATGTATAAGCCGGAACTTCCGGCGTGTCCTGATTGGGCCAGGGATTCAACCGGCAATTTTGAATTAAAACTTAAATTTTTAATTTTACCCGACGGCAGCGTAGGGAAAGTGGAAAAGTTGATTTCTTCCGGCTATCCGGAATTGGACGAAATCGGCATGCGCTATATACGCAAATGGCATTTTATCGCGTTGCCTAAAAATGCCGCTAAAAACGAACAATGGGGAGAAATAAAACTTATCTTTAAACTGCCATGATAAAGTTGAATTTTGATGAGATAGTTTCCTTTTATGTATTCTTTTTTATCGTTACATTGCTTGGCAGCTGGATTTTTTCCGTATTTTTTAAAAAAGAAGAAAATAACCGGCATGAACTTCCGCTGCATCTGATTTATTGCTCTATTTGCACTTTTGTTTATCCCAGTTCTTCTTTAAATGGGATGACCTTATGTCCGCGCTGCGGAAGTTACAATGAAAAAAGCAAAGAGGATCATAGAAATATTGCAGATTAATTCGCACTTTTGCACCTTAATACGAAAAGGGGGAGCAAGATGATAATGAAGATTGGTATTATCGCGGGAGATATTTGGCATTACCTGGATGCTAACGGTACGGTGCGTTTGTCGCGGCTACTTGCGGCGGTTAATAAACCGCGGGATCTGGTGCTTATGAGTTTAGGTTGGCTGGCGCGGGAAGGACATGTGAAGCTGGAAGGAGAGGACGACTATACGGTTTGTTTGCGCAAATAAGTTTTGTCTAGGCAACCGCTGCAATTCATATGGCAAAAAAGAACGATTATATAGTTGTATTTGTAACCTGCGCAAACGAAGCGCAGGCAAATAACATCGGCCGGAAACTATTGGAAAATAAATTGGCGGCTTGTGTCAATAAAGCAAAAGTGAGCTCTATTTTTACCTGGCGGGGCAAGATTGAAAAGGCGCGCGAGGTCCTGCTTACAATAAAGACAAAGAAGAATTTATTTAGAAAAGTAGAGAAAACGGTAAAATCGTTGCATAGTTACGAAGTCGCGGAAATAATCGCCTTGCCCATAATAGCGGCGAATTCACAATATCTTGATTGGATTAAAGAAAGCACGGAATAGTGTTCATAGGTTAATGGATGAATATGCCGGGGGCTTTGATTCCGCGAAAGATTTAAGGCGTTACGGCTTAAATTAAAAGTTTGCGGAAGCGGATATAGGGTAACGAAACGAACAGGAGCAAAGACGCGATGAAACCATCGAAAACACTTATCGTGCTTGATCTGGAAACGACGGGCACCTGGAAGGAAAAAGATAAAATCGTAGAAATCGGGATGATCAAATGTTTTCCGGATAACCGGCGCGAGACTTATGTTAAGCGCATCAATCCCGGAATTCTAATCCCGGCCTATGTGAGTGAAATTATCGGCATAACCAATGACGACGTAAAAGATGCGCCTTCTTTTAAGGATGTGGCTCAGGAAGCGCTGTCGTTTATCGCCGATGCGGATTTTGGGGGATTCAATATCGAACGTTTTGATTTAAATGTTCTTGAACGGGAATTCAGCGATGCGGGTTTAAAATTTGAAATGGAGAACCGGAAAATTTATGACGCGCAGAAAATTTACCACTTGCATGAACGCAGAGATTTATCGGCAGCGTATAAATTCTATTGCAATAAAGAATTAAATAATGCCCATTCGGCGCTTGCCGATAGTGAAGCGGCATTGGGAATACTTTATGCGCAGGCAAAGAAATACGCCAAAGCCGGCGCTTCAATTGAGGCTTTGAGCGAGTTCGATTATGAGAAATCTTCCGAATTTTTTGACGGAGAAGGAAAATTCCGCTGGTGGGACGGGAAGCTATATCCGACTTTTGGCAAACACGCCGCAAAATTAAACATTAATGAAATAGTTTTAAAGGATCCGGAATATTTAAGATGGATGCAGACTAAAGATTTCAGCGAAGAAGTTCTCCGGATGGTAAAAGACGCCCTTCTGGGGCATTTCCCCGAATACCAAAAACCGGGCAATAAACGGAAAGTTTAGGGTAAGCGGTCGCGGGGCAAAATTTATAATTGCATTAAGGCACCTTTAAAGATATAATAAACCAGGTAATAAAAATGGATAATAGAGACCAATTTTTCAAGATCGAAAGGCGCAAGTATCCCCGCGTGAATGCGTTTATCACGTATTCGGTAGTGGAAAAAAACAGTTTGGAAAAATCAACCAACTCAAAAAATATCAGCGCGGGCGGCATAGCCTTTTTTTCCAAAGAAAAGCTTGAAACCAATACTATTTTATCCTTAAATATAAGCTTGCCCGACCGCAGCGATTTTATGGCTAAGGGGAAAGTGGTTTGGGAGGATCATGTTAAGGTCGCGGATGATTCCAATATGTATTATGAATTGGGGATAAAATTCATAGATATCAATGATGACGACCGCCAGAAAATATCCAAGTACGTTCTGCACCGCCTGGATAAAAGTTAACGGGGTAACAGCCGTTTTAAACCCGCCTTTTTGTTTTTTTAACGCGCAACTTTTAATATTGCTAAATTACCCCTAAAATTTATATAATTATAATCAGGAGCAAATCCGGGATTTTTAAGAAATGAACACAAAAAATATTTTTTTACTTATAGTCACGATACTTATTATCTGGGCGATAGTATTTATAAGCAAACAGGTAGAGCAGTATGAAGAAAAAATCGGAAATCAGTTGGGAAAAGATCTGAAAGGCTTCAGTTACCTGTTTATCAAAGGGTCTCAGGGGATAAAACGCAGAATATTAAAAGATACAGCCAAGGATTTTACAAGTACAACCAATGCTAAACAGAAAGAATTTAATCAATTGTTTTTTATCGGCTCGACTGACAGCGAGCTCGCCGAGGCGATAAAGGTAGGTTCGGAGCAGCTTAAGTATATACCCAATAATTTAGAGTTGCGGGGAAAGCTCGCATTTTTGTATTATATAAAGGGCAACCGCGTCCATTCCCAGAAGCATTACCGGAAGGTATTGGGTAAATTTCGCTGGATGAGACGCGAATTTGAATATTTAAAGCAACATAAAAATTACCAGAGTATCAAACGAACACTATTGGGCCTGTCCGCTTTGTATATGGAAGAAGATTTTGATGAGATGGCCGATTATTATAAGCAATACTTAAAGGTATCGTTTCGAAAAGAGATTTGCGAGAAGATGATGAATGAAGAATGGGATGATTATAATATAAAAATGGGGATAATCGCAGAATTGGCCGGTGAAGGCATCTTTTCCTATCAGAAGGCGATAGAATTGCTTGAAAAACTAAAGACAGAACATCCGGAGCACACAGAGAAGATAGTTTATAAATTAGCCGTGTATAACTATGAGCTTATAAACTTAATGAGGTCTTATGATATCGCTTTGGCTGAGAAAGATGTAGAGTGCGCGCGGACATATCTCGAGGAAGTTTTAAAGACCGAAAATTTTTCGAAGCGCAGCGATCTTTTACTCAAATTAGCGGATGTTTATGCGATCGGCACAAAATATTCTTTGGCCGCAAGGATATATAAAGAAGCATTTAAAATGCCGGAGGCCGGGCCGTATTCGCCGGCTTTTTTCAACGAAAAGCTGCGATATATCGATGTCTTAAGAAATGCGAAGATGTTTGACGAAGGGATTTTGGAAATTGAAGCCTTGATTGCCGAAGGTAAATTCGACCGTTTCAAAGAAAAACTAGAGAGCCTGCGTTCCCGGCTTTATATGGAAAAATCACGTTATGACCGCAGCCGGACGGAAACACTGACCCGGGAATTGATAACGAACTGAACCATCTGAGGCGCAAAAGCTTTAACTTATGTTCAAGTTAGGTAAGATTACTTTTAGCTGTCCTTTGATTCTTGCTCCCATGTCCGGGATAAGCGATTTGCCTTTTCGGATTATTAACCGTAAGTTTGGTTGCGAATTCGCTTTTTCCGAGATGATAAATGCCCGCTCCCTGGCGAAGTTAAATGTGAAGACTTTTAAAATGCTCGCGTCCAATGCCGAGGATCGGCCGTTGGGGATTCAGCTGGTCGGCAGCGATGATTTCTATATACATAAAGCGCTGGAAAATCTTAACGCCGTCAAGTTTGACCTGTTAGACTTCAACGCTGCTTGCCCTAAGAAAAAAGTGGTTTCTAAAGGAGCCGGGGCGTATTTGCTTAAAGAGCCTAAAAAATTAAACCGGCTGCTCAAACTTATCGTTAAAACCCGTCCCGATATTGCGGTGACGGTAAAGATGCGTCTCGGCTGGGAAAATAAAAGCTTAATCTGTGATCTTGCCCGCGGCGCGCAGGACGCGGGAATTTGCGCGATATTTATTCATGGCCGGACAAAAGCGCAGGGTTACAGCGGTAAAGTTGATTATAAAAGTATCGCGGAAGTAAAGAAAGCGGTTACCATTCCGGTTATCGGCAGCGGAGATGTATTCGGCGCCGGTCTTGCAAAAAAGATGCTTGATGAAACGGGCGTAGATGCGGTTTGTATTGCCCGCGGGGCTTTAGGTAACCCCTGGATATTCGGCCAGACCAAAGCATTTTTAAAAAAGGGTTATATGCCACAACATCTACAGGTTGATGAAGTGGCTCATGTTATGAAGGAACATCTCAAGCTCTGTATTGATAGTTACGGGAGCCTTGGCGGGGTATTGAGATTTCGTAAATTTTTTGTATGGTATACGCGCGGCTTTTCCCGGATTAAGAATTTGCGGGAAAAAGTGATGCATGTAAAAAGCGATAAAGAAATGTTTAATCTTATTGACGAATTCCGCCAGACAAAAGCGCAGCAGACGAGCACAATGGCGCGGTTTTTATTAGCTTGATCCTTTTGGGATTACAATGCTAGAGTAGAGAAAACAGTATTTGCCTATGCCAAAAAATATTTTGATTTTAGGCCATTCCAATATCGGAGATGTCTGTTATGATTTGGCGGTTGTCCGGCCGTTAAAGAGGCATTTTCCCGACGCGAAAATTTTTTTTCTTACCTCTGGCCGCGCCTCGGATATCGTAACCGGATGTAAAGGGGTGGATGAAACCGTTGTTTTTGACAAGTATGGTTTGCACCGGGGCCTGGCTGGCCGGTTAAAAATCACCCGGCAGTTGCGGCAGTACAAATTTGATTTAATCGTCGTGCTGACTAGTTCTCTTATGCATAAGCTTCTTGTTGGTAGCCGCGTTTTAAGCATCCGCAAATTTTTAGGACGCGATCCGGCTAAACTTAACCGGCATGTTGTGGATATCTATTTCGAGTTTCTCGCATCTTGCGGAATAGCCGCGCAAACGGCAGAATTTGGTTTTCAATGGGCAAGAGAAGATGAAGACTACTGCGACGACTTTCTTAAAAAAAACGGCATAGATAAAAAAGATAAATTTATCGGGATTACCGTTTGTGCGGCCTGGCCTTTAAAAAGTTGGCCGATGGAGAAGTGGAATGAATTGGCCGGCAAACTTAAGGATAATTTCGGGGCCCGGGTGGTAAATATCGCTAAAATTAGCGATGACGCTTTTGGGCGGGAAATGCGCAAAAATATGTCGGCGCGTATAATCTCAGCCCGGAACACTACTTTAAAACAAGCCATGGCCCTGATTAACCGCTGCCGTATTTTTATCGGGCCGGACTCAGGCCTTTTGCATCTGGCTAGTTGTTTAAAAAAAGAAACCATCGGCCTTTACGGCGCGACCTCGACGGATTTTATATATCCCTATTTCCACAGGCATAATATCGTTAAATGCCGTAAATATTTTCCCTGTCTGCCGTGTTACCCGCAGGGAGACCCGGCTTTTTGTAAAGACAAGGTTGTTTTCGGCCGATGTATGCAGGCGATTAGCGTGGATGAAGTTTTAGAGAGGATTAAAACATTATTTTCTCTTTAGGCAGGTAGGATATCGATCCCATTTCGCATTGGATAACTCATAACTTATAACTGCTATCCCTTTCGGGGACTCCCTCTTGCGAGGGCTCCAACTCAAACAGTTACAAAAGCAAATCTTTAAGGGGTCTATTTTTTTGTCTTTTCCGCTTTTCCTTGATTCGCTACTTGTTGCATTGCTTCCTTAATTTTTTTCGCATCGCCCAGGTAGTAATGTTTGGCCGCGGTTAAATCGGAGTTTAATTCATAAACCAGCGGGATGCCGGTAGGGATATTCAATTTTACGATTTCTTCATCGGAAATTTTATCCAAATATTTTACCAATGCCCGCAGGCTATTGCCGTGGGCGGCAATCAGCACTTTTTTCCCTGTTTTTAGAACAGGAGTGATCGTGTTCTGCCAGTAGGGGAGAAACCGCTTGACCGTATCTTTTAGACATTCGGTTTTGGGAAGCTCCTTTGGCGTAAGTTTCTTATAGCGGGGGTCTTTCCCCGGATAGCGGGGATCAGATTCCTCTAGCGCCGGCGGCCGGATATCGTAACTTCTTCTCCAGATAAGCACCTGTTCTTCGCCGAACTTCTGCGCCATTTCGGACTTATTCAATCCTTGCAGCGCTCCGTAATGACGCTCGTTTAACCGCCAATCGCGGTACACCGGTATCCACATCAGGTCCATAACGTCTAAACCAATCCAGAGCGTGCGGATAGCCCGTTTTAATACCGAGGTAAAAGCAAGATCAAAGGTGAAATTGTTCTCTTTCAATGTTTTTCCGGCTTCGCTTGCTTCCTGTACTCCCTTGCTGGATAAATCCACGTCTGTCCAGCCGGTAAAACGGTTTTCCTTATTCCAGACGCTTTCGCCGTGGCGAAGCAATACCAGTTTAATACTATTCATTCGTAGAGCCTCCTTAATGTAGAACCGATAGGGCTTCACAAAATTCGTTCAGCCCTTAAATGAATTTCGTGAAGGGCTGTTAGAACTGATTATATTATATACAATAATCATAAATATTCAACTCTTAAAAGGCCTATTTTTTTCCGCCGGGTGTTTTTAGGGCCGATTTGCATGATTTTTATTCGCATGGTATACTTTAACACCTTTTTTATGAAGGAGTTACGTTCCGAGATAGGCGGGTTAAATCAACATAAGAAAAGTAGCTTATTATGAATAGAAGGATATTCTTAAAATCAGCCGGATATGTGATTATTTACACATTGATTGGACTAGAGTTTGCCTGGGCCGGACAAGGCAAATTTTGTCCGGACAAAGATAATATTGATCTGCTCGCGCCTTATTTGCAAATAAGCGATATAACAATTAAAACATTATTCGCAAGACCGAAGCAGGTGTTTATTTATAAAACAACGTTTCCTGTCCATATAAGGCCTCTGGAATTACTTTGTGATCTTAGCCGCATCATAATGGAAAAAGAAGGTATAAAAATTTATTTAAAGGTATTGGATAAGGATAAAAAAGAAGTTCTTAATTTCGAACAAGCTCTGGATGAAATGACTAACTATATAACAGTTCTTTTACCATATTTTGAAGAATTTCGCGAATATAAACATGGAGTTTTTCGGATTAAGAAAGAGCATTATTTCCAATTGAGCTTTACTCTGGCCGATGAAACTCCAGTTGTGCCGCGCCGGTCGATTATAGATTTATTTAGAAAGTTTTTTGACAATGATATAAAAAGAAAAGATGGCAGCGCTATAGATGTGGCATTTCTTTACAATGATGTTCAAAATCGGCCAACATTCGAAGCACATAATATGCTGGAATTGCAAGCTTTTCTCGGCTATGTTTTTTTACCCACGCCGCCTCCCAAAACACCTGCAAGGACAACTTTTCTATTTGAGCCCCAGATGGATATTGATTCCGAACCAATCCCCAGCACCAGTTGGTCTATGTATCACCTGATGGTCAAAGCCTATACGCCTGATTACAAAAAAGATGAAGGAAAACCTGCTTTAATAATTGAACAGTCCATATAAGCCGCCCTCTTAAAAAATTTTTTAAAAAAGATAAAAATTTGTTGCTTTTGCAATAATTAGTTGATAAAATTATAAACGAACAGATATAAATTAAACTTTTTTATTGACTACGGTTCATTTTTATTTTAAAATTATCGAAAGTTACTTTTGTAACGGAGCAAGGTTTAAAAAAAAATAAAAATTTTTCTTGCAAAACATTAAAAATTCGTTTAATATTAAATCAAGAAAAAATAAATAAAGAAAAACAAAATAGGTGAGGGGGTCGTTAGTTTATTAGTAGGAGAAAAAAGAGGGAATGAAGAACGAAACGGAGTATAGTTGTAAAAATGATTTGATGCGTTGTTCTTCGGTAAATTCAAACGAAAAATATTTTAACGCAAAAAATCAAATTTGGTTTTCACAAAACGAAATAGATCATAAAATACTATTACAAAAATGCCCGGCAATTTTGTTGGGCTCTCAGATACTTGAGTTTTTTCCCGCCAGTGGTATTGATCCCAAAAAAAACACAACTGAATCTTATCTTAATATATATTCCCGCCCCGGACATGTATGTGCGGCAGCTGATTTATTTGCTTGCGCCGCGTTTTTTGCTGACAACCGTATTAAAATAGGAGGCATTAAAAAATGAAGGTTTTAGAAAAATTACAGGGCGATAGCAAAGACAGTTCTTCAGGAGGCGTGTTAACTAATGACCGGCAACCCATATCCGATATGAATGTAACGGAGAAAAAAGATTTTACCTCTCCGAAAATTGTTGCCCGGATTGCAGAAATACCGCGTGAAGGAACGGATTTTTCTTTAGCAAAAGATGCAAATAAAAAGAGAGCCAAGGGGATAAAAAGAAAGTTGTACGGATACGAATTAATCATGGATTTGTACGATTGCGATCTTGCGGTTTTGAGTTCCCGCAAGAAATTGCAGGAATACGTGGATAAACTTTGTAAGCTCATAAAGATGAAAAAATTCGGCAAAACACTAATCCCTTACTTTGGGGAAAGGGAAGAGTTTACAAAGGGCTATTCCCTGGTCCAGCTGATTGAGACGAGTTCTATTACCGGGCATTTCTCGGATCATTGGAGAACGGCCTATCTCAATATCTTCTCATGCAAAACTTACAATCAGAACCTGGCTAAGAATTTCACTAAGAAATTCTTTGGGGCAAAAAAAGTGAAGACGCATTTTTTGAAGCGCTAAAAGCAGGTTGTTTTATGGGTAACAAATACAAAACGGCAGAAATATTTCTGCCGTTTTGTATTTAGATAGGTAAAAATTAAAAAACGCTCGGCTTTTTCTCTCTAACCACTTGCATTATAATACGTGAAGTACTACAATATAGTAACAGTAGCTTTGCTTTACCGATAAATTTATAGCATCAAACTATCCAAATTTTATTAAACTCAATGAGGGGGGGGCGGCGGGATTGCTTTATTCGACACCTTTAACTAAAGAGTCATTTGTTATTTTTCTATAGGTTGTTAAAAAAGGAGGGGGTATGAGAAAAGTATTTATGGTATTGCTTGGTTTGTGTTTTGTGTTTTTTTCACAACAGCTGGTTTTGGCTGAAGTTGGCGTTTCGGAAAATGAGATTCTTATTGGTCAAGCCGCAGCTTTGGACGGTCCGGCAAAGGCATTAGGGCAAGGAATGAAAGCAGGTTTGGATGCTTATTTTTCTTATATAAACGATCAAGGGGGTGTTGATGGGAGAAAAATTCGTCTGGTAAGTTATGATGACGGGTACGAACCGGAACGCTGTATTGAACAGACAAGAAAATTGATTGGCGAGGGCGTCTTTGCCTTAATCGGTTATGTCGGGACGCCGACATCAAAGGCTGCAGTTCCGATCATCGAAGAAGAAAAGGTACCTTATATCGGTCCCTTTACCGGAGCTGAATTTTTACGTAATCCGGTCAAGCCCATGGTCGTGAATGTTCGAGGAAGTTATTTTATGGAGACCGAAGCATTGGTTAAGCATCTGGTTGACCAATTAGGCCTTAAGTCGATTGCTTGTTTTTACCAGAACGACTCTTACGGCCAAGCCGGCTTAGCCGGGGTGAAGAAGGCGTTGGAAAAAAGAGGCATGAACATGGCGGCGGAAGGGACCTATGAAAGAAATACCCTGGCCGTAAAAGGTGGCTTGGGAAGAATCAAAGCGGCATCACCCGAGGCGATAATCATGGTTGGGGCCTATGCCCCCTGCGCGGAGTTTATTAAATTAGCGAAACAGATCGGGATGAACGATGTTAAATATTGCAACATTTCTTTTGTCGGCAGCGCGGCTTTAAAAGATGCTCTCGGTACTGCCGGAGAAGGAGTAATTATTTCTCAGGTTGTTCCTTTTCCGTGGGATCAATCAATAGCATTAGTTAGAGAATATCAGACGATACTTGCAAAATATGCACCAAAGCAACTACCGGGATTTGTTAGCCTGGAAGGATTTATGGTGGCTAAGTTTTTTGCCCAGGCGATTAAAGTTTGTGGCGCCAATGTTACTCGTAACGGCTTGATTTCCGCAATTGAAAACACCGGTACCTTTGATCTGGGAGGGGTTGCGCTTACATTTGGATCCAGCGATCACCAAGGCATGGACAAGATAAGTCTTACGGTGATCGAAAAGGGTAATTTTAAGGATATGAGCAAATAATAGTTGGGCCGGGTATTTTAAGAATGAAGGCCGGCTATTAGGCGCTTAAGGGATATCCATAAATGCGTTAATGCCGCGGAGAAATATTGCTGGCATCTGCCGGGCTTTTCCGGCGCATAGATATGCCGCAGGCAAAATGGTGTGTTAGTAGTTAATAAGGGTTCCGTTTTAGTTTAAGGATAATACTATGACTATCCGGAATAAATTATTATTTGGTTTTTCGCTGGTTATTCTCCTGGCCATAATTATAGCTGTGGTTGGAATGGTTTCTGTCCGTCAAATCAGCAAGAAAGTCTATAATATTTCCGATAACCTTTTTCCGGCTTCGACACAAGCAAAGGAATTAGTCGTTGCTGTTTGGATGGCAAACGCAAACTTTAAAGCCTTAATATTTTCTCAAAGCTCCGCCGAAGCAAAACAGTCAACCGATAATATTGTTTTGGCCCTTGAAAGCATGAAAAAGATAAGTGAGTTTTTAAAGGATAAATTTAAGGGTAACGATGAGGTTATCCAGCGGATTAAAATGTTAGATAGCGGAACGGATAGACTTTTCAACTTAAATAAAAATGTTTATCAAATTGTAAGCGCGGGGCTCAAATTAAAGCAGGAAAATGAAGAAATAAAAAAGAACACCCTGCAGTTAGTCGAGGAAGTTGTTAATTCCATCGCGGTACAGGTAGATGATGCCGAGTTTGGCATGCTTCTGGCCAAAGCTGATTCGCAAAACGGGATTAAGAAGGCGATTACGGCAACGGAATTTATGTCTGAAAGCTACAATACGTTGTCCCAGAAAGATTTTCCGATGGTCAGAAGAGTGCTTACTATGGAATCAGCTTTAGGAAAGGCAAAAGGGTTAAAAATAAAAATTAGTACCTCCAGGGAGATGGATGGGATAGCTACTTATGAGGATGAATTTATTGCCAATATTAATAACATGGAGTTAAGGCTGCAGAATATCGAAAAAAGCCGGGCGATCGATCAAAAAGTAATAGATACGCTTTACTCTAACATCCAAAAGTATCGTCAAGTTGTTATAGGAAAAGGCGGCTTAAAGGAAGCGGCTATAGATAACTTAAAACAGCCTTCCGAAACAAAAGAAACGCGCCTGGGGGAACTTGAGTCAGACTCTATCGGCATAGAAGATAAAATTTTTCCCATTCTCGCTCAATTGATTGATGAGTTTGAATTTAACATCTTAATCGGAACAGAGGAAGCGAATAAAAGCATAACAGAAGGGCTGGCCACGACCAAGGCCATCGAGAAGTCTTTTTCCCAGATTGTTGACCAGGTGATGCCTTTGACAAAAGCGTTATTTTTGTTGAGAGGAGATGTGGCTATGGCGACAGCAACGGTTGAGACGATAATCAACAATGAAAATGCTGATTATATCGCTCCGCTGGAGGATAAGTTTATTGCGGAAATTTCTTCGGCAAAGAAACAGGTAAAGGCTTTAAAAGCTCTTGTAAATTCGGACAATAAAGAGATCGATAAACTCGATAAGTCTGTTGAAAAAATGGAAAAACTTATTATCGGTAAAGGAGGGATCGTAGATTCACGCGTTCAATTCTTGAGAAATTTAAAGCAATCAGAACAGATTATCAGTGAGGTCAGCGACCATATCTTGCAGATAAGCGCGCTGGTCGCAGAAACCGTACAAGGCGTAAGCAGCGAAGCGCAGCAGGCAAGCGAAGCTACGCGACAAGTTGTGGGAACGTCTACTGGAAGCATTGGTGTCAGCTCGTTCATTGTGGTGGTAGTCGGAATGACTGTGGCGGTATTCTTATCTACTATAATAGTTAAAAACTTAAATGTCTTAAATAAATGGGTAGCTGATTTGTCCGGCCGAAAAGGAGACTTGACTGTCCGCTTAAAAATGAAAAGTAAGGATGAGTTGGGTATGCTGGGTAATTCTTTTGACCGTTTTTTAGATAATTTTACGGATATGACAAAAATTATACGCTCTTCTTCCTCGGATATCGATGCCAGCGCAAAGAGCCTTTCTGTTACCACCCAACAGGTAAATTCCTCGATACAGTCAATTAGTACTTCTGTCCAGCAGGTATCCAAAGGAGCGACTAGACAGGTAGCGAAAGTGGAAGAAGCTTTTAAAATAATAACTGCGATAACCGCGTCTTTAAAACAAATAGCTCAGAACGCGCAAGAGGTCAATAAATCGGTATTGCGCGTGACAGATCTTGCGGGTAAAGGTAAGGTTTCTAACCAGGAATTGGTTGATAAAATGGGCTCGATAGCGGGCGTTGTAGAAAAATCAGCCATAGCCGTGGGGGGATTAGGGAAGAGATCCGGACAGATCGGAGCGATAATCAATACAATTGATTCTTTTGCGGATCAGACGAATTTGCTGGCACTTAATGCGGCCATTGAGGCCGCACGCGCGGGTGATGCGGGCCGTGGTTTTGCCGTTGTTGCGGAAGAGGTAAGGAAGTTAGCTGAAGGTTCTAGCAAATCAGCAAACGAGATATCGAGTCTTATTGAAGGCGTCCAAAATGATTTGGAGAATGTTATAAAGTTGATCAATAACGGCAAAATAGAAAGCGAACAAGGCCGGGTAATCGCCGAAAAAGTAAGTGTATTGCAAAGCAATATTCTTGACGCGACGAACATAGCGGAAAAAATGGTATCCCAGATCTCAAAGGTTATCCCGGAACAGCTGGATAGTTCGGAAAGGGCATTAGGTGCGATTGATGAAGTTAGTAGCGTCGCTCAGCAGAATGCTTCTTTGACGCAGGAGGTATCTTCTTCCGCGCAAGAAATGTCCGCTTCCATGGAAGAGTTAGTGTCTAGCGCCGATAAACTTGCCGATATCGTAGGGCATTTACACGACCTGGTGGGCAAATTTAAGGTATAATTTAACCGCATATTTTTAGACATATTATTGCATTCACAAAAAGCGCAAAGGCCTGTCTTGGAAATCAATGAAGTTTAATCATTGCCTGTACCGCGAACATAAAGAGGTTTTTATATAAATTTTTTATTTTTTCACAAGAGCCCGCCATTTTTTATAAACAGCATTTTATTTATAATACAGAAAGTTTTATCCTGTTTTTATCTTTCTAAGGTGTATTTTTAAATTTTTGCAGTTTTTTTTAAAAAAAAGAGTTATAATACCCTTTTGGTGATTTTAATATTTAATCTTTTTGAAAGAGAGGATAAAAATGAGCGGAATTTTTGGTGTGGCATCAAAAAAAGATTGTATGCAAACGCTGTTTTACGGAACGGATTATCATTCTCATTTGGGTACGGAATTCGGCGGCATGGTCGTTCTGGGGCGGGATTTTACGCGCCAAATTCACGATATCAGCCAAAGCCAGTTTAAAGCCAAATTTTTTGATGATACAAAACGCATGCGCGGCACAAAAGGCATCGGCGTTATCAGCGCTTTAGACGAACAACCGATTTACCTTAATTCCCGTTTTGGTCCGTTCTGTATTGTGACTACGGGGTTAATCGAAAATATTGATGAGTTGGTGCGGGAACTGCTGGCCAAGGGGATATCTTTTAGTGAGGTCAGCCGGGGCTGCGTTAATGCTACAGAACTTGTGGCCAAGATAATCAACCAGGGCGACGATATTCCGGACGGCATAGAGAAAATGTTTGAGTGTATTCGGGGATCTTGTTCTTTGCTTTTGCTGCATAAGGACGGAATTTATGCGGCGCGGGACCGTTTCGGCTTTACGCCTCTGGTCGTCGGAAGAAAAAAAGACGCGTACGCGGTAACTTCGGAAACCAGCGCTTTTCCCAATATCGATGTGAAAATAGTAAAATATCTTATGCCGGGGGAAATCGTCTTGATAAATGAGAACGGCCTGGTTTCAAAACGCGCGGGGCGTAAACAGCAGCAGATTTGTACTTTTCTTTGGATTTATACCGGGTTTCCGGCTTCTTCCTATGAAGGCATAAATGTCGAGATCGTCCGGGAAAGATGCGGACGGTACCTGGCCAAACGGGATAAAGATATAAAATTAGATTTTGTTTGCGGAGTTCCGGATTCCGGCATTGCGCACGCTTTAGGATATGCGATGGAATCCGGCAAGCCTTACCGCAGGCCGCTTGTAAAATATACGCCCGGGTACGGACGCAGTTATACGCCGCCGTCCCAGGATACCCGGGATCTAATCGCCAAGATGAAGCTTATTCCGATAAAGGAGATAATTAAGGGCAACAGTATTGTTGTGTGTGAAGATTCGATAGTGCGGGGGACGCAGCTTAAAAATTTTACGATAAAGAAATTATGGGATGCCGGAGCAAAACAGATTCATGTGCGTCCGGCATGTCCGCCGCTGATGTTTCCCTGCTGTTTTGAATTATCGACCAGAAGCATTTCGGAACTCGCCGCCAGAAAAGCGATCCGCGATATCGAAGGGCGTGATTTGCAGGACGTATCGGAATATACCGAAGCGGGCAGTAAAAAATACGAAAAAATGGTAGATTGGATAAGAAAAGACGTGGACGTAACCACGTTGCGTTATCAGACGATAGATGACATGGTAAGGGCGATTGGTTTGCCGAAAGAAAAATTATGTCTTTATTGCTGGAGCGGCCGCGGCCTTTGCGATGGGCAAAAAAAATGTTTGCGTCGCGGCAAAGTTGCGAATACAATATAATCAATACAAGTTAAAAAATAAGAGGGGGAAACATATGAGTATGCAGGATGAGATCGGTATTCTGAAAGAAGTGGGCAGTATTGCCGCCGCCCATGGAGGGATTGCCCTTTCCGAGATATTAAAAAAGAAGATACTTCTTTGCGTACCGCAAACAGAAGTTATTTCACATAAATCGCTCGGTACTAAAATCGACCTGGAGACAGTAGGCGTGGCTGTTTATTCCAAAGTCCTCAGCGGCATAAAAAATGGCCGGGTTATATTTCTGCTTGATGAAAAAAACGCCTTTCGTCTAAACGATATTTCCTACAAAATCCGGGCGGAAGACAAACGTTCCGGCGTTTTAACGGAAATAGGCATGTCCTTGATTAAAGAAATCGGCAGCATGGTTACCAGCGCCTATGTCACCGCTTTAGGCATGATGTTCAAGCGCGTAATTCTGACCAGCCCGCCTACCTTGATTTCCGGAACAATCCGGGAAATTTTGAACATAACCGTATTTTCAGGTACGGACACCGCGGATACGGAAGGTTTCATTTTGCTTGTTGAGGTAAAATTTGAGGAGCCGGAAGAGAAAATAAACGGGACTTTCTATCTTGTCCTGACGCCTCAGGCGGCAGATGAAATTGTGGAAATTTGCAGAAGAGTTCTTGAGCTCTTACAGTAAGCATAACAGATTTAGGGAGTAAGAGTTTGCGGATATTATTGCAGCGGGTAAAAAGAGCAAAAGTGCATGTGGCGGGAAAGCGCATAAGTGAAATTGGAAAAGGCTATTTGCTCTTTGTGGCCGTGCATAAAGATGATAACCCAGCCGATATCGATAACCTGGCAAATAAAGTTTCTAACCTGCGGATTTTTGCCGATAGTTGCGGCAAATTAAACCGGGATATAAAAAATAACGGCGGCGAAATACTTAGCGTATCACAGTTTACCCTTTACGCAAATACGAAAAAGGGAAACCGTCCCGGGTTCGATGACGCGGCCGCGCAGGAAAAAGCCAAGGAATGCTGGATGCGTTTTAACGAACTTATCGAAAAAAAAGGCATTACCGTAAAAACCGGTATTTTTGCAGAGCATATGGAAGTGGAGCTTGTCAATGACGGTCCGGTAACGATTTGGCTGGACTCGCGCACTTAATTACGGATAGATATAAAAAGATGAAAAAAAAATCATCGACACTTTTCGGAGCGGTTTATACGGTTTGTAAATTATTGTTTATCTCAATAGTGGCGATTATTTTGATAACGTCAGTTTTTTTTAAGGTGGCATTGGATGTGAGGAGTTATGATGTTGCTTTTATCCAGCGTCTTACGCCGGATACTTATTACGGGATAATTTTGCGGGATAAGTTTGAAATCTGGAAAGTTAACGAGCAGGAAAACGGCGGCATAACCGAACAGCGGATTTATCCCTTTTAGTTTTTTCTTAGCCATCCTTTAAATTAAAAAACAAAAAGAGCGTCTTAGAGGTAAAAATGGGGCGTAATTTCGCTATTCTTTACAGTATTTATAAAAAAAGGACCAGATTATTGGCTCTTTTACTGGTGGCTCTTTCCATTTTTATTTTTATGACCACGCCCGAGCTGCAGCAGCGGATAATCGGCCGGCCGCTCCTTCCGGGAAAAGAGGGCAAAGTAAAAGTAAAAGAAGAAAAAAAGGCGTTTGAGCGGGTGGGGGAAGAAATCACTTATGATGTCCTTTTAGGCCGGATGCGTCTGGGCAGCTCAAAATACAAACATCTGCGCCGGATGAAAATGGAAGGCCGGGATGTAAACCAGATAAGCTTTGAAACGGATATAATAAGATTCCATGATCTGGAAACCATTTATTGTGACGCGAAGACTTTTTTGCCTGTTTTAATCGAACGCAAAGTTTCCCGGATGCTGAAGCCGGAAAGGATCGAGGAAAAATACGACCAGAAAAATTTTGTGCTTACGATAACTAAAAAAAGGTTTACTACGGAACGTCTTTCCATTAAAAAAGATAAATCGATACACAATTCCATTCTTTTGCCCTATTATGTGCGCAGCATGGCCGAGCTTAAAATCGGCTGGAGTTTCGAAGCCAATCTGCCGCAAACGTCCTATCTGATTAAGCTGGTATCTCTGGAAGAAATCGAGGTGCCGGCAGGGAAATTTAAAGCTTACCATTTTGAAAGCGATCCGCC
>JAHJAO010000079.1 GCA_018813905.1 Candidatus Omnitrophota bacterium | reverse complement strand
GCCACAGTTCCAATTAACGAAAACATAGTGATGTATGTGCTCAATGGACTATTTGGTGGTTACACCGCTACGTATTCCGATAAATTCTTTTACTTCCACGACCAGGTTATAACAAATAGAGAGTTCAGAGATATGTGGGAGTACACACTCAAACTTACCGATTCTGAAAAAAAGATGCTTATCTATCACCTTGCCGAATTGCTTACCAAGCGTTTTAAGTATTATTTTCTGAGCGCCAATTGTGCCCAGGGCGTGGCCGTTCTTCTCGATACCTTCATTAAGGAGGATGTTTATAATTTTAACTATCCGATTTATGTACCGGAAGAACTGTTTCATAGGTTGCAACAGATCGATGCGAAAAGGCGGGAAAATAAAGAGGCCGAGTTGATCAAAAATATAAGATATATTCCTTCGGCTCGCCGTTATTTATTTTACGAGACCAAACGCCTCAGTAGCGAAGAGCGTAGAGCGTATCTAAATATTACAAATAATCATAGTGAGGATTTCGTCTCTTTACTTAAAGAATTGGACATCGCTAGCCGCATCAATGTATTGAACGCTTTACTAGCGTACCAGTATTATAAATTAATGGCGAGTTACGAGGAAAATCAACGTTTAAAAGAATATAAGGATAAGATTCTTCTGGAACGATTACGGTTACCGATAAAAAAAGAGATTCCGCTGAATATCCCGGAAATACCGTCACCAGCTAATGTGTCGCCACCGTCTACGTTTAATATTGGGTTTGTTAATATGGAAGGCAGCGATCCGTTTTCAACGGTGGGGGTTACTGTGTTTAGAAAAGAATCGGTGGGGATGAACGCATTGGAATATAGCGAGTGTGTCGCGCTGGACCTAAATGTTGGGATCGCCTTCGATTCTGAGAAAATTTTTGTAGATAATGTTAATTTTCTCGAGATTAAGGATTTTAGAACGTTTTATCTTAAAGAGGCTAAAGAGAATCCGTTATCCTGGAAAGTTCGAGCGGGAATTGACCGATATAATATCGATGATAATGCTTCCTATGATTATGTGTTGGATGGAGGAATTGGGATGGCTAAAAAAGCCAATAATATTGGAGTTTTTTACGGATTTATGAGCGCTTCTTTGCATTCGCTCGATCAGCAGTACCGCGCGGGTCCTTCATTGGGATTTGTTACAGGAAGTGAATTTGTCAAACTTCAGATGGATTACGGGTTGGAGTTCGGTCTCGAAGATTATGGTTATATTGAGACCGTGCAGACTAAGCTGCAATATCAGATCAATAAACAACATGCCTTACAGGTATCCTTTAAGAAAAACTCCCAAAAACGGTTAACCGTGAGTTATTTTTTCTACTGGTAATTTAATAAGACAATGTGGTAGCTCTTTTGAAGTTAGACCTTCCGCAAGTTCCAGAAGGCCCCGTCTTTCGTGGACAAGGTGATCAAAAAGGCCAGGAGAGAGTCTCCCAGGGATTGCCCCCGCTGGATTACGATTAGAGCCCACCCCATTATTCTTAAAAAAATAGTAAATGTATAAATTCCCCGTTAGATTTATCCACTTCCCGCGTCTATTGAAGTAAATAGGTAATATGCCCACCATTCATTATTTTCAGTCTTGATTTTATTTCATCCGAGAAGTATTATATCTCTATAAGTTATGAGCACTTGTTTTTAGTTTGTAAAGGAAGAAACATGGAACAGGGGGGTATGCTTATTTTAATAGCAGTTGGTTTTATAATATATCTATTCATTATGTTGTTATGGAGAAATCCTAAAATGTTTCTTCATAGGTGTAAAAATTGCGGAAAACGCGCTAAGTGGGTTGTTAAAGATACTGAAACTAAAAAAAAATACTATTTTTGCACGAAGAAGTGTCAAAAAGAATATTTGGATGCCGAGTGTTTTTATGCTCGCCCTGCTAAAAAATCCTGTTAGATTTACCCTTTTCCCGCGTCTATTATTGTAGGAGGTGGAGAAATGAGAAAACACCCTACCAATAAGCTAATCCAAGAAACTAAAGCTATAATACGGTTAAGTCGGTTTCTAAGGCATGAGTGCGGACTGAAATACGCTGATGAGTTTTCTACTATTGAGCTCAGGGCAGTATTAAGCATATTATCAAAGTCGGCCAAATAATCCTCCTCGGTTGATTTCTAATCTAATCTTAAAGGTCTTAAAATAAATAATCGTTCGATTGTTTGTCGTATCGAGCCGCCTTTTGTCTTGTATCATCAAGTGCGTGGGGTTATAATATAACAATGGTAACAAATGATTTTAAGAGCAATAACCGTGAAAAAATGGCAATCAGGCAATGCAATCAATATGGTGTTGTGACTGCCAACAAGCGGGTAGATTTGGAGAATAACTATGGCAAATAATCTCAATACAACCAAAGAGCAGGAACGCGCCGAACTGCATCGCGCTATTTGGCAAATTGCTAATGATCTGCGTGGAAGCGTGGATGGCTGGGATTTCAAGCAGTATGTGCTCGGCATACTCTTTTATCGTTTCATTAGCGAAAACTTAACCAACTACATCAATACCGATGAGCGACGTGCTGGTAAAAAAGATTTTGACTACGCCACGCTTTCTAATAAAGAAGCTGAATTCGGTCGAGCTGATACCGTAAAAGAAAAAGGTTTTTATATTTTACCCAGCCAGCTTTTTGTGAATGTCCGAAAAAATGCTCGTAATGACGCAAACTTCAATGAAACTCTTACTAAAGTATTTCGTAATATTGAAAACTCTGCAAAAGGCGCGAGCAGTGAAGATGACATCAAAGGCTTGTTTGATGATCTTGATGTGAACTCAAATAAACTTGGCGCCACTGTAGAAAAGAGAAATCAAAAACTTACAAAACTTTTTGAATCTATTGGTGATCTTCAGCTTGGTAATTATTCCGATAACACCATAGATGCTTTCGGCTATGCGTATGAGTTTCTAATGACGATGTATGCCGCAAATGCAGGTAAGTCTGGTGGAGAATTTTTTACTCCACAAGAAGTCAGCGAACTTCTAGCAGAAATTACAACTGTGGGTAAAAAAGAAGTGAATAAAGTTTATGACCCAGCTTGTGGTTCGGGTTCATTACTCCTTAAGTTTGCTAAAGTTCTG
>JAHJAO010000078.1 GCA_018813905.1 Candidatus Omnitrophota bacterium | reverse complement strand
CACTCCCTTGATATTACTCACATTAACTTGTCCCGCATTTTCCCAGGCAAGAACCGCTAATATGGAACAAGAGCAGGCCTTAAATATCGCGCATCAGGTCGCCGGCCGCAAAAGTACGATACCTCAGGCAAGCGTTGGCGATGTCAGTGTGGACATCAACGCGCTTATTGACCAGGGGTATACTTATTGGGGCAATCTTGAGTTCGACAAGGCCAAAGAGACATTTGAGCATGCGTTGAAGCTGCAGCCGAACGACCCGACGATTTTAAATCTTATCTATGAGGTAGAACAGGCCAAGCTGAAATTTCAGAAACGTCTCGTAGAGATAGAGCAAAGCATTGTCCAGGAAAAAAGGATTCTGGAAACAGAACAAGCCTGGGTTACCGAGCAAAAAGACGGTACGGCAAAACGCAACCCCCTAAAGATGCCTACGCTGAATCGCTTACGGGAAATCGCTTCTAAGAAAATAGTAACCATGGATTTTAACAGCGCACAGCTTTCTAAAATTGTGGAGTATTTGACTGAGACCAGCGGTATCAATATCATTATGGATGAGGGGGCGGTTGCTTCTACCGGGGCAATCACTATTCATCTTAAAAATGTAACCGTTTTAAAGGCTTTGGACCTGATGTTGAGGACAAAGGGCTTGGATTACCGTTTTGAAGATGATTTTATCTGGATAAGCAGCCGGGAAAATTTAAATAGCGAAAATATAGTAACGCGCATCTACCATCTTTCGCAAGGTTTAGCCACGTTTACGACTTTTACCACGTTTGATACCGTAACCGTGAATAGACTGCGCGGTGACGATTATGTGGTGGTGGGAAAAGACTCAAAGAAGAAAGATAAAGATGAAGAAGTTTCGATGGGGATAAAAGGAGTGGATACTTACGAAGGAGTGAAAGTCGGCGGGGCAACGGGAATAGCCGGAAAATTAACTAAAACGATAAAAGATGTTTTAGAAGAGATTGCGGAATGGCCGGCGGGCAGCACCATTTTTTTAGATAACCGCACAAGTACTCTGATTGTGCGCAACACCCCGACCAATTTAGCGCTTATTGAACAGGCGCTGGAAGTGCTGGATGTAAATCCGCCGCAGGTTATGATCGAAGCGAGATTCGTGGAAATCGGCGCGGATGATTTATATTCGCTGGGGCTTAAAATCTCCGGTGAATTATCGGCGACTCCGGCTTCATCGGTGCATACCTGGCCGTTTAATAAAGATCAAAATACTAAATATACTTCTGCTTTTCCGACACCGGCATCAACTGATTTCACATTTGGACGTTTGGATGCATCCCAGTTTCAAGCGGTGCTTTCGGCAATCGAGCAAAACGGAAACACCAATACACTGTCTTCGCCGAAAATTACGACCATCAGCGGCCAGGAAGCGGTGATTAAAGTGGTGAAGGAATACCGTTACCCGACTAAATACGAAATCCAAACGTTTGAAACCGTGGTCAATAATGCCACGCAGACAAGATACGTATCTGTGCCTTCAGACTTTAAAACGAGAGATATCGGCATTATGCTGAAAGTTACGCCGAACGTGGGCACAGACGGCAAGACTATAAACCTGACTTTAGTGCCGGAAGTAAGCGAATTTGATATTACAGCCGATATGTATAATTACGGCACCGCGGAGAATCCGTATTTACAGCCTTTCTTTAGTGTCCGCAACTGTACCGCAAGTATTGTGGTGAATAACAGCGATACCGTGGTCATGGGCGGCTTGATTAAAGAAACTGTACAGAAGACAACAGATCAAGTTCCGGTTTTAGGCAGTATCCCGGTTTTGGGAAGACTGTTTAGCCGTAAATATGATAAGAAAGTCAAAAGGAACCTTCTGATTTTCGTCACGGCGAAGATGATCGCGCCTACAGGCCAGAGCGTAGAAAATTAAAAGGCGGTTCCGGTTAAGCAATAGATTAGGGGGGAGGGGAAGGGGTAGCGCTTCTGTTTTTTAGTAAACTTTAAGGCGATTTTACCTTGTCTTTAAACGAGCGGCATTTGTAATCACACCTCTTTGGATAGCTCCACGCCAGAAAATTGAAATCTCCATGTCGTAAAAACGGAAAATCAAGATTCGCATCTCATGCAGAGAAAAAAACTGTGTCTTGTCGACGGTAATTCTTACGGCTACCGCGCCTATTACGCCCTGCCGGATTTGGCAACATCGAATGGTATGGCCACGGGTGCGGTCTATGGGTTTGTGACGATGTTGAATAAAATCAGAAATGAGGTAACGCCGGATTATTTCGTAGTCTGTTTTGATGTTAAAGGGCCGACCTTTCGCCATGAGAAATTTGCCGAGTATAAAGCGCATAGAAAGCCCATGCCCGACGAATTAAAAGAGCAGTTCAAAATAATAAAAAACATCGTTTGCGCCTACGGCATACCGATGTTTGAAATGAGCGGCTATGAGGCGGATGATATCATTGCAACATTGGCGGCGAAATTCAAAGAAAAATTGGACGTATTTATCATCAGTAACGATAAAGACATGTTGCAGCTTGTGGATAAATATGTTAAGATTTATAATCCGCAGAAAGATGACCCGATCATCGATGAGAAAGCCGTCTTTGAACGCTACGGAGTTAATCCCCGCCAGATTGCTGACCTGCTGGCTTTAGCTGGTGACAAAAGCGATAATATCCCGGGAGTTCCAGGCATTGGATTTAAAGGCGCGGCCGAGCTGATTATGAAATTTGGAAGTTTAAAGGCTTTGCTGGAGAACGCGGACAAGATTATGCAGGAAAAAAGAAAAGAGCTGCTTTGTCGGTATAAAGAACAGGCGAATTTAAGCCGGGATTTAGCTACAGTCAACAAGCAGGTTCCGCTGGACATTGATATTACGGATTTACAAGCTAAAGGTGAGGACACGGAAACTTTGCGCAAATTATTCCAGGAGCTTGAATTTAAAAACCTGCACCGGGGGCTGTCCGGAGCCCAATCAAAAGTTGAGCAGATACAAAAAGTAAAAATCGAGCGAATAAAAGATAAAAAAGATACCGGTGCGTTTTTCGCCCGCGCAAAAGAAAAAGGGGTGCTTGCGCTGGATATCGAATTCGAAAAAAATTATAAAATAACAAAACTACAATTCAGCGTTGATGAAAAGTGCCTTTGCGAATTCGACCCCTCCGAGGCGTTTAAAACGGGTAATTTAAAGGCAGAGATAAACGGACTTTTTAGTGACGATAAAATTCTTAAAATAGGCTATGACTTAAAAACGGCGTGTCTGGTTTTAGCCAAAAGCGGCATTTATTTGAAAGAGCCGTTTTTCGATGTTTACGTTGCCGCTTATCTGCTTGAACAGGGGGCTCCGAAACCCACGCCGGAGGCAATTGCTTACCGGTATTTAAAGCGGGATATCGACAAAAGTGCGGCGGGCTGTGAGTATCTGAAGATAAAAGAATGCCTGACGAAAGAGATTAAAAATTCCGGCCTTGAAAAATTATTCTACGGTGTGGAAATGCCGTTAGTTTATGTTTTGGCGGCGATGGAGCGCGAGGGGATTCAGGTGGATAAAAAATTTCTGATGTCTTTAGGCGAAGAAACAGAAAAAAAACAAACGGAACTTATCTCAAAAATTTATAAACTAAGCGGCTGCCGGTTTAATATAAATTCGCCCAAGCAGCTCAGCGAGATTTTATTTGATCAGTTGAAATTGCCCGTGCTCAAAAAAGGCAAAACCGGCCCCTCGACCGATGTGGAAGTTTTAACCAGGCTTGCGCATAAACACGAACTTCCGGCGTTAATTCTTGAGTATCGGGAAATGACGAAATTAAAATCAACTTATATCGACGGCATGTTGCCGTTGATTGATTCTAAAACAGATAAGATACATACTTCTTTTAATCAGGCGGTTACGGCGACAGGGCGCTTAAGTTCGAGTTCGCCCAATTTGCAAAATATTCCGATTCGTACGGAAACGGGGCGGCAAATGCGGGCTGTCTTTACCTCTCGCGCTCAAAATTGGCGATTACTTTGCGCGGATTATTCGCAGATAGAGTTAAGGGTATTGGCGCATTTATCTTTGGATGAACGGCTGGTAAAGGCATTTACCAGCGATTTGGATATACATTTATTTACCGCGGCGCTCATTTTTCACATACAGGAAGACGAGGTTACGCAAAAAATGCGGGATGTGGCGAAAAGAGTAAATTTTGGGATAATTTACGGCATGGGCGCTTACGGGCTTTCCCGGGATATCGGCATAGCGCCGCAGGAGGCAAAAAAATTTATCGAAGAATATTTTAAACGTTACCCGCAGGTTAAGACATACCTGGATGGACAGATCAAGTTGGCTGAGGAAAAGGGGTATGTGACCACTTTACTTAACCGCCGCCGCTATATTCCGGATATGGAATCCCGCAACCCTTCCCGGCGCAGCTTTGCCGAGCGTACGGCGATGAATGCGCCTATTCAGGGCACAGCCGCTGATTTGATTAAGGTCGCGATGGTGGATATTTATCGTAAACTTCAAGAAAAAGGGTTGAAAGCCGTGATGGTTTTACAGGTGCATGATGAGCTTGTTTTTGATGTTCCAGAGAAAGAGCTGGATAAGGTTAGAGAGATCGTAAAGGATGCGATGGAAAACGTAATAAAATTGAAAGTTCCCATAAAGGTTTCTTTAAAAACAGGTAAAAACTGGAAGGATATGAAATGAAGCCGTAATTTAGCGAATAATTAAGAGCTAAATTACTAGGCTGGATTTAATTCGTGCAGACAACTTACAAAACAAAGTGATGTAAGTTGTGCACTCATTAAAATGAAGGGGGAAAGATGAAAATAGTGTTTTGTTCTTCGGAGGTGGTGCCGTTTGCCAAGACCGGGGGCTTGGCGGATGTTGCCGGGACGCTGCCTTTGGCACTGGAAGAGTGTAATCAGCAGGTAGTAATTATATTGCCGTTGTATGCGGGAATTGACCGCAAAAAATTCAATATCGAAAAAGTGCAGGCAAACGTATATACGGCAAAGCTGGGCCGGTCCGTAACGGTATATTTTATCGAAAACGAAAAATATTTCGGCCGCGGCGGATTGTATCAGGATAAAGGGATTGATTTTTCGGATAATTTAGAGCGGTTCGCATATTATTGTAAACAAACGCTTGAAGTTTTGAAAAAGGTAAAATTTAAACCCGACATCATCCATTGTCATGACTGGCAGAGCGCGCTTATTCCGGTTTATTTAAAGACATTATACCGGGAAGACGCTTTCTATAAAAAGACAAAAACGGTTTTTACCATTCACAACCTGGGTTACCAGGGATTATCCCCCCGAGAACAGTTTCCGAAAACCGGGCTTGACTGGAGTTTATTTACGCTAGAGGGGCTTGAGTTTTATGGCAAGGTAAATCTATTAAAAGGCGGGCTATTGTTCGCGGATAAAATCACAACCGTAAGCCCGACCTATGCCCGGGAAATTCAGACAAAAGAGTTCGGTTGCGGGCTGGAAGGGGCGATAATCCGGCGCCGCAAAGATCTCGTCGGTATTTTAAACGGAATCAATTATAAGGAATGGGATCCCCAGACGAATTCTTCTTTGGCGAAAAATTACAGTATTAAGAACATAAAGGACAAAATAGAAAATAAACTGGATTTGCAGAAGGTGTGTTCTTTAAAAATAGATAAAAAAGCGCCGCTTTTAGGGATGATTACCCGGTTAGCCGACCAGAAAGGCCTGGATATCTTTGCCGAAATAGCCGAGACTCTATTTAAATTGCCGTTACAGTTTGTGCTGCTCGGCACCGGTGAGCCTAAATACCATACGCTTTTTGAGAAGGTGCAAAAGAAATATAAAAATACGGCCATCCAGCTTAAGTTTGACGCGACCCTGGCCTACAAAATCTATGCCGGCTCGGATATGTTTGTTATGCCTTCGCATTATGAACCCTGCGGGTTGGGCCAGCTGATCAGCCTTAAATTCGGGACGGTTCCTATAGTGCGTAAAACCGGAGGGCTGGCGGATACGGTTATCGATTATACGCATGATGAAAACAGCGGCAACGGCTTTGTTTTTGAAGCTTATAGTTCGGATAAATTGCTGGACGCGATAACCAGAAGCTTGGATGTTTATAAAGATAAACCGGCATGGCATAAATTGATGAAAACAGGCATGAAGAGCGATTTTTCCTGGAAGCAGTCGGCGAAGGATTACCTTAAACTTTATAAAGAATTAAAGGCGCATAAGGAATAATGGCAGTTTTAGGCGTAACGGGCAGTCTCGGCTGCGGTAAAAGCACAGTCGCCCGGATGTTTAAAAAGTTGGGCGCAGTGGTTTTTAATGCGGATAGGATTGCGCATCGAGCTCTTTACAAAGGATCATTTTCTTATAAAAAAACAGTCTGTGTTTTCGGCAAAAATATTTTAAACCGGGACCATTCTATAAACCGCAAAAAATTGGCGGAGCTAGTCTTTAAAAGCAAAACAAAATTAAATAGTTTAATCAGAATCGTTTACCCTTGCGTAATCGGCCGGATTAAAGAGCAGATCCGGCGGTGCCGCATGAAGAATTCGAAAAAGATAATCGTAGTTGATGCTCCGCTGCTTATCGAGTCCGGACTGTACCGGCAGGTGGACCGGGTAGTTGTAGTTTTCACCGCGCGGGAAAAACAATGGCCGCGCGTAAAAGTGAGCGGGAAGTTGTCGCCGGCGCATTTTAAAAACCGGTTGAAATTTCAGATGCCGCAACAGATAAAAATAAAGTACGCTGATGATGTGATTGATAACAGCGGAACTTTTAAACATACAGAAAAACAGGTGAAGGAATTGTGGAAAAAAATTAACAAAAAAGGCGGGAAATATGAAAGGAAAAGTAAGTAAAGAAAAGGAAAAACAGGTAAGACCGCAGGAACAAACCATGGCCGCAGAAGATAATAATAAAACAAAACCACAGGGCAACTTTGAACAAAGGAGTACTATGGGCAAAGGAGAGGGGAATATGGATATTGGAGACCTCAAAAGGATGACGGGTACGAAGTTAAACAAGGTGGCAAAAGACTTTGGGCTGACCGGGACAAGCGGGCTGCGAAAACAAGATTTGATATTCAAGATTTTGCAGGCGCAGGCGGAAAAAGAAGGGAATATGTACGGGGAAGGCATACTGGAGGTGCTGCCGGACGGATTTGGATTTCTGCGCAGCCCCAATTACAACTATTTGCCTTGTCCGGATGATATCTATATATCTCCGAGTCAAATCAGGAAATTTGATTTGAGAACCGGAGACACCGTCGGCGGACAAATCCGTCCCCCTAAAGAAGGAGAACGGTATTTTGCGCTGCTTAAAGTGGAAGCCGTGAATTTTGAGGCGCCGGAGAAGGCCAAAGACAAGATTCTGTTTGACAACCTTACGCCGCTTTATCCGAATAAACGCTTTTTACTCGAAATCAATCCCGACGAGGTATCGATGCGGATTATGGACATGCTTACGCCTATCGGCAAAGGCCAGCGCGGTCTTATCGTTGCGCCGCCTTATAGCGGCAAGACGGTACTCTTGCAGAAGATCGCCAACAGCATTACCGCCAATCATGAGGATGTTATCTTAATTGTCCTGTTGATTGATGAACGGCCGGAAGAGGTTACCGATATGCAGCGTTCGGTCAAAGGCGAGGTTATTAGTTCCACTTTTGATGAGCCGCCGGAGCGGCATGTGCAGGTAGCGGAGATTGTTTTGGAAAAAGCAAAACGGCTGGTTGAGTGTGGACGGGATGTAGTGATTTTACTCGATAGTATTACGCGCCTGGCCCGAGCCCATAACGCGGTTGTGCCGCATTCCGGGAAGATTCTTTCCGGCGGCATGGATTCAACGGCACTACAGAAGCCAAAGCGCTTTTTCGGCGCCGCACGCTGCGTGGAAGAAGGGGGTTCTTTAACTATCCTGGCGACAGCCCTGGTCGATACGGGCAGCCGGATGGATGAAGTCATATTCGAAGAATTTAAAGGCACGGGCAATATGGAGTTGCAGCTTGACCGGAACCTATTCCAACGGCGCATTTATCCGGCGATTGACATTAAACGTTCGAATACGCGTAAGGAAGAACTTTTAGTCGACCCGGAAGAGCTGAAATTAATCTGGGTATTGCGTAAGGCGCTGAATGAATTGAGTAGCGTGGAGGCAATGGAGCTTTTGATTAACAAGCTTTATAAAACCAAAAGCAACGCTGAATTTTTATTATCACTTTCCTTAAACGGGAAAAAGTAGTATAATACAACTTCTTTATGAAGTTAAAAAGATACCAGGTTAGAGCAGAATATATTTAAACCATTTTTCAGGAGGGATGACTTATGAAGAAAGGAATACATCCGGCTTATAAACAAACAACGATAACCTGCGCCTGCGGCGAAGCAATCCAGACCCGTAGTACAAAAGAGAATATTCGCGTGGAAATCTGCAGCCAATGCCACCCTTTTTATACGGGCAAGCAGAAACTTGTAGATACGGCGGGCAGGGTAGAGCGGTTCAAGAAGAGATATGGAAAGTAATCGGGTTTTGTTCGATAAGTTTAAGGAGTTTGAAAGATCCCTTCGTCAGACCGAAGAAAAGATGGCTCAGCCGGAAGTTATCCGGCAAGTTTCTTTATATAGAAAATTAGCCAAGGAACGGTCTGAACTTGCCGAACGCATCGAAAAATACAACGTTTACAAAAAATTGGTCAAAGAAATAGAACGATTAGAAAAAGTTCTTGCCGAAGCAAAAGAAGAAAAAGAATTTTTAGAGTTGGTGGAAATCGAACTTGAGGGTTTGCGGGAAAAAGAAAAACAAATATTTAGCGAACTCGAAGAATACCTTATCGAACAGGACCCTTATGAGCAAAAGGATATTATCGTGGAGATTCGCGCCGGGACCGGAGGAGAAGAAGCGGCGTTGTTCGCAGCGGACATGTTTCGTATGTATATGCATTATGCCGAAAGCCGCGCCTTTAAAGTAGAGGTTATAAACTCCAACCCTACGCCGCTTGGGGGTTTTAAAGAAATAATTTTTTCGGTAGAAGGCCGGGCGGTTTATGGCAAGTTTAAATTTGAAAGCGGGGTGCACCGCGTACAACGGGTGCCTTCGACCGAAGGTTCGGGGCGGATTCATACTTCCGCGGTAAGCGTTGCTGTATTGCCGGAGGCGGAGGACGTGGATGTGCAGATAAATCTGAATGACTTAAAAATAGATGTTTATCGTTCGGCCGGCTGCGGCGGGCAAAGTGTTAATACGACCGATTCGGCGGTAAGAATAACGCATTTGCCGACCGGCATTGTTGTAACTTGCCAGGATGAGCGATCTCAACTTAAGAATAAGCTCAAGGCGATGAAAGTGTTAAAAGCAAGGCTTCTGGATGCAAAAAGAAATGAGCAGGAATCGAAAATTGTCCAGGAACGCCGCGCGCAAATCGGCACCGGCGACCGCAGCGAAAAAATAAGAACTTATAATTTCCCTGACCGCAGGGTGACTGACCACCGGATCGGCCTTACGCTCTATAAGATTGAGCGGATCATCGCGGGTGATTTAGAAGAAATAGTTTCGGCATTACAAAAAGAAGAAAAGAAATTAAAACTTAGCAAAATATAAAAATGAAGATTTCCGAGCTGTTAAATTCATTCCGGCAAAGCGTAAATTACGCGTCTTTTCCCAAGCGCAACTTGCGCGTGGATGTCGAGATATTGCTTTGCCGGATTTTGGACTGCCGGCGGGTAGATTTATATCTGGAGCGGGAAAAAGAGGTGAGCGTGGATGCGGCCGAAAAATTCTATAATTTTTTGGAGAAAAGAACCCAGGGCGTTCCCGTGCAGTATCTCATCAAAGAAACAGAATTTTTTGGGATGAAGTTTTTTATTGAAGAAGGAGTTTTTATACCGCGGCCGGAAACGGAAGTTTTAGTCGAACGATTACTGGATGTCCTGAGCCGCTCTTCCTTTGGCAAGCCGGTAGATATCCTGGAGCTTTGTACCGGCTCCGGCAATATTGCCGTTTCATTGACAAAGAATTGCCCCGACTGTAAAATAGTAGCTACGGATATCAATCAAAAAGCGCTTTCTTTGGCCGAAAAGAATGCGCGTTGGCACAAGCTGAGCGATAGAATAGATTTTTTGAAAGGCGATTTATTCGAGGCGTTAGGTAAAGGAGAATATAGCAGTAAAAAGTTCAATGTTATTGTCGCTAACCCTCCTTATATTGCCCGTCATAAATTAAAAGAGTTGCCTCGGGAAGTAAGTTATGAGCCGCAAGCGGCGCTTGAAGCCGGCAGTGACGGGCTTGAATTCTATAGAAAAATAATTCCCCAGGCGCTTTATTATTTAAAAGCGGGGGGATTGCTTTTTTTGGAAACGTCCGGTAATAATAGAAAACAGATCGCGGATATTTTTAAAAAAAGCCGGGCCTTTGTGCCGGTATTGTTTTTTGCGGATTTGAACAATATTTATAGATTTGTAATTGCGAAAAGGCAGTAGGGCACCGGCAAATCAGTTTTTGCGAGTTGCCGAAACAGTGTGGTCAGCTTTCGCTATGCTCAGATATAATAATTAAGTTGACGGAGCAGTAGTACGCCGTCAGATTAATTTTTATCAGTTGCCAAGACGGTGTACTAAAAGAGGGTGCGGGGGAAAATGTCCCCCGCGTTTGGGGGGTGCTCAGCGAACGCAGTGAGCGCCGAAGGGGGGCTTGCCCCCATAGCGGAACTGCGTAGTCAGCGGTTCGCTATACCCAGATATAAGAATCAAGTTGACGGAGCAGTAATGGATAAGATTGTTATTGACGGCGGTATCCGGTTAAAAGGGAATATCGAGGTAAGCGGAGCAAAGAACGCGGCTTTGCCTATTCTGGCCGCTACCCTGCTTACGGATAAAAAATGTGTGATTAAAAATGTTCCGAACCTGCGGGACGTATCGACCATGCTTAAAATCTTGCGCAGCTTAGGCATACGCTGCTGGATGAGTGACCATGAAGTTATTATTGAGCCAAAAACGCTTAAAAACTGTGTTGCCTCCTATAAATTAGTGAGCACGATGCGTGCCTCTATTTGTGTGCTGGGGCCACTTTTGGCGAAATACAAGCAGGCGCGGGTTTCTATGCCGGGGGGCTGTATTATCGGACAGCGGCCCGTTGATTTGCATATAAAAGGTTTGAAAAGTTTGGGCGCGGCGATAAAGATTGAACATGGTTATATCGTTGCCGCCGCTAAAAAATTGCGCGGGGCAAATATATTTTTGGGCGGGGCGTATGGCTCTTCTGTTTTGGCAACGGCAAACGTTTTAATGTGCGCATGCCTGGCCCACGGCCGCACGCTTATTGAGAATGCCGCGTGTGAACCGGAAATTGTTGACTTAGCTGTCTTTTTGAATAAAATGGGAGCAAAGATTAAAGGGCAGGGTACGCCGTCGATTACGGTGGATGGAGTGAAATGCTTGGAAGGCGCCACCCACAGCGTAATTCCTGACCGGATTGAAGCGGGCACCCATATTTTGGCTTCGGCAATCACCGGAGGCCAGTTGATTGTCCAGAAAGCAAAAATTGAGCATCTCTCCGCCCTGGTCGACAAATTGGACCAGGTGGGCGTTAAGGTAAAAGCATATAAAAACGGAGATATTCACGTAAAAAGGAAAGGAAAAGTTTTAAAACCGGTGGATATTACGACACTGCCTTATCCGGGGTTTCCGACGGATATGCAGGCCCAGATGATGTCGCTTCTCGCTTTGGGCGATGGCATAAGCGTGCTTACGGAAAAAATCTTTCCGGATAGATTTATGCATGTCAGCGAATTAAACCGTATGGGCGCGGATATTTTTTTAGAAGGGGCAAGCGCTATCGTCAAAGGGGTTAAGAGATTAAGCGGAGCTGAAGTGATGGCATCGGATCTGCGGGCATCGGCCGCGCTGGTTCTTGCGGGGCTGGTCGCGAAAGGCAGAACAGAGATTTCGCGTATCTACCATTTAGACCGCGGTTATGAAAGAATAGAAGAAAAGCTTGCTAAAGTAGGAGCAAGAATTCAGAGAGTAAAAGAAATATAAAGTGAAGACATTGGTCTGAACTTTATCCCCACACCAATTAGTTGGATGTAGAGGCTGGAATAAAATGTTCTATGTTTATTTGTTGAAAAGTGAAAAAGAAAATGAACTCCATGCTGGGGTTATTAATAATTTAATTGGTGTGGGGATTTAATTCGCGCAGACAACTTACAGAACATAGTGATGTAAGTTGTGCGCTCATTAAAGGAGGTGAAAATAGTGTCGGTTGTTATCCGTTTAGCCAGATTAGGTTCCAAAGGCAGGCCACATCATAAAATAGTGGTTATCGAAAAAGGGCGTCCGCGTAACGGGCGGTTTATCGAACAAATCGGGTTTTATGATCCGTCCAAGAAGCCCACGTTTGTGGATATAAAAGAAGAAAGGGCTTTGTATTGGCTCAGCGTCGGCGCCACGCCGTCTATAGCGGTAAAAAAGATTTTTAAGAATAAAAAGATACCGCTTAAAGTTCAAAAAAGGGGGTAAGCGATGCGAAAAACAGCTGTTTTTTGTGTGCTGATAGTAATGCTATTATTTATCTGCGGCTGTAAGGCTGCATCATTTAAGTTGTGCCGGTTATGGCCGAGAAATAAAGCGGCCGATGAAGGGTCCTATATTTGCCAACTGCATCCAAGCTTAAATGTGCAAGAGAAATATTTTCTTACGACCTGGCAAAAGGCTGCCGTTCTCGCCGATGATGTCGGAGATTGCGAGACAGCGGTGCTGTATTACAATAAAATAGTTGAATATTTCCCGGATACCAAAGAGGCGCTTTATGCCCATAAACGCTTGGCGATATTGATAAAAACTTCCGAAAAGAACATCAAAAATAGCGGTGACCCGGCCTTAAAACGGTAAATAATTATTAAGGAATCATGCAGATTGATGTTTTAACACTTTTTCCCCGTATGTTTGAGGGGATTTTAAATGAATCAATTTTAAAGCGAGCGCAGGAAAACAAAAAAGCTAAAATTAAGGTTCACGATTTACGGCGGTGGACACATGATAAACGCCGGACGGTCGATGATAAGCCGTACGGCGGCGGGCCGGGAATGGTGATCAAGCCCGAACCGGTCTATGAGGCCTGTGATGCTCTTTGCAGGAAAAATACGCACGTAATTTTGCTTACACCGCAAGGGCGTACGTTTAATCAAAAGATTGCTTGGCAACTTCTAAAACGCAAGCATATCCTGCTTATCTGCGGTCATTACGAGGGATTTGATGAACGGATTAGAATGTTGGCCAAGGAAGAAATATCTATCGGTGATTATGTCCTGACGTGCGGGGAGGTGCCGGCTTTGGTTGTGATCGATGCGGTAGTGCGGCTAATTTCGGGGGTTTTGGGGAAAGAAAGCTCGTTGTTTTCAGAATCTTTTTCTGACGGGCTTCTTGAGTATCCCCAGTATACGCGGCCGCGCATTTTTCGCGGGATGGATGTACCGCCGGTGCTTCTTTGCGGTGACCATGAAAAAATCGAAAAGTGGCGCAGGGTGCAGTCGTTAAAAAAGACGAAGCAAAACCGGAAAGATTTGTTAAATGAAGATACAACTTAAGGAGTGAAAACGAGCTTAAGTTGTTTATCTGAACTTAACCCAGCACCTTTTAAAAATCAAAGGAGGTAAGAAAGTGACAAAGACCAAACAGAAAAAAAAAGAGGTAGTTAATTTTGCGCCCGGAGACTCAGTAAAGGTGCATGTAAAAATTTTGGAAGAAGAAGGTAAAATACGCATTCAGGTTTTTGAAGGGGTAGTTATCCGCCGCCGCGGTCAGGGATTAAGCGAAACTTTTACCGTCCGCCGCGTTTCTTATGGCGAAGGCATGGAGCGTATTTTTCCGCTGAATTCCCCGATGATCGACCATATTGAAGTGGTTAAAAAAGGAAAAGTTCGGCGCGCTAAATTGTATTATTTAAGGGGAAGAAAAGGCAAAAAAGCCAAGATAAGCGAGCAAAAAGAGACTGTGTTGCAGAACGCCCAAGTTTGAGGGTGTATAAAAGCGTGTGGAAGTTCGAGCAGGATCTTGTAAATAAAGGCATTACACTTATCGCGGGAGTAGATGAGGCCGGGCGCGGGCCGCTGGCGGGCCCGGTGGTTGCGGCCGCGGTTATTATCCCGCCGCATTACCGTTTTAAGACGAAAATTGCCGATTCAAAAAAATTAAGTCCCAAAATGAGAGATGCTGCTTTTGACGAAATCACCGGCAATTGCCTGTATCGATATTTTCTTATCGGTGAGAAACGGATAGATAAGGACAATATTTTAAACGCCACTCTTTTGGCCATGAAAGAAGCTGTGGAGCGGTTAATACCTAAGCCGGAATGGGTCCTGATCGACGGTCCGCATAAACCAGATATTAGTTTCCCCTGCACCACCATTATTGACGGGGATAATCTCAGCGTTTCTATCGCTTGTGCTTCCATAGTCGCTAAGGTCGTGAGGGACCGTCGGATGCGAGAGTATGACAGCTTGTACCCTGAATACGGTTTCGCCGGCCATAAAGGTTACGGTACGCGCGCCCATCTGGAAGCTATCGTTAAACACGGCCCATGTCCGATTCATCGCAAATCCTTTTATCCCATAAAACGCCTTCTTAAAAACGCCGATTGACGCTATTGTTTGCGGCTAGAGAACAATTGTTTATATTTTTTTAGCTTATGCTATAATAAATAATATGAAGACAAAATCAAAATTTTGGGCGAAAAAAAAGGCCGAATGGCACTTGAAAATAGCGGGTTGGATATTGATTGTCAGCGGCATTCTGACCATGTTTTTTGCCTGTAAGCGCTTTATCGACCTGGGTCTTAGCGCGTTTATTATTCCCTATGTGTTTAATATCCTGGATTTCTTTTTTGGACTGTTTGAAATATATGTGGCTTATGCGCTGCTGAACCTAAAATCCTGGTCCAGGCTGTTTGTTTATATTATCGTGGCGACCAAAATTATTTTCGATTATTTTCTTGACCCTGGGGAATTTTATCTAATGTTGATCGCCTTGGTTTATTTTATATGGATATTCCGGTATGCGCGTATCGGCTGGCTGTTTAAGAAATCAGCGATGCTGGAAGGAAATCTTGACAATTAAAGCGCTTTAGGGTACAATTTTAATGTGTAAATCTGACATTCGCAAGAGAATACTTAAAAAATTAAAGGAACAAAAGGAGGAAGTAAGGCAGGAAAAGAGTCGAAAAATCAAAAAACAGTTATTTTCGCAACCTCAGTTTTTGCAATCAGATACGGTGATGTTTTATATATCAAAAGATGATGAAGTGGATACGAGAGCGATGATACGGGATGCGTTGAAAATGGGGAAAAAGGTAGTTGTGCCAGTCACGATGGTAAAAAGAAAAAGAATAATTCCATCACAATTAAAAGGCGATAAGACAGAATTGGGCAAAGGCCCATACGGAATCTATCAACCCAAACGGCCGTTTATAAGGAAAGTGTTGCTCCAAGATATCGATTTGGCCGTTATTCCTGGTGTGGCTTTTGACAAAAAGGGCAACCGGCTGGGTCGCGGTGGTGGATATTTTGACAGATTCTTAACGAAATTGAAAAAGAAAAAAATACCCGTGTTTGGCTTGGCATTTAAGTTTCAAATTCTAAAAAAACTCCCTGTTTTACCCCACGATATTCCCGTAACATGTCTCTTTGCCGCCTGAATAATTGACCGCGTTTATTCATCTTTTACCGCGTATCTTAGATTCTGCTGAGGCAATGCGAGTTAAGGAGGTGGGTTTAATGGATATTAATACTTTAGATATAGCCGTATATGCGGCAATAGGAATTGGTTTTTTCCTGATAGGATACATTTACCGGCGTTTTTCCGCAGAACGCAAAGTGCAAAGCGCCCAGGCTAAAGCAAAGCTCATTATGGAGGAAGCAGAACGCTTTGCGGAAGCGAAACGCAAAGAGGCGAATCTAGAAGCTAAAGATTTGCTTTATAAGACCAGAATAGAATTTGAAAAGGAATCGAAAGGGCGAAGGCAGGAGTTGTTGGCGCTAGAGCGCCGTCTTATCCAGCGCGAGGAAAACCTGGACCGCAAGGTAGACCTTTTGGATAAGAAAGAACGGGATATCAGCAGCCGGGAAAAGGTGATGCTGGATCGGGAGAAAAAGAGCGAAGAAAAAGCACGGCAGCTGGAACAGCTTATAGTCGAAGAGAAGGAAAAACTGCAGAAAATCTCAGGGTTAGGAAGCGAAGAAGCAAAAAAGATATTGTTGAAAAGAATGGAAGATGAGGTTCGTTATGATGCGAACTTAATGATAAAAAGAATAGAAGAAGAGGCGAAAGAGACCGGAGAAAAAAAGGCGAAGCATATAATTAGTCTGGCCATCCAGCGTTGTGCCGCCGAACATACCGTGGAATCAACGGTTAGCGTGGTAAGCCTTCCCAGCGAAGATATGAAGGGCCGGATTATCGGCCGGGAAGGCCGGAATATCCGTGCTTTAGAAGTAGCTACGGGAGTGGATGTGATTATTGACGATACGCCGGAAGCGGTTACTCTTTCCGGCTTTGACCCGATCCGGCGGGAAATCGCCCGGATATCTTTGGAACGTCTAGTCGCAAACGGCAGAATTCATCCCGCCCGGATTGAAGAAATAGTCGAAAAGGTCAAAAAAGAAATGCAGCAAAGCATAAAAGAAGAAGGAGAGAAGGCGGTTTTTGACGTTAATATTCAGCGGATTCATCCGGAGATTATCAAACTGTTGGGCCGGCTCAAATACCGGACCAGTTATGGTCAGAATGTATTGCAGCACTCCAAAGAGGTGGCTTATATCTTGGGGCTGATGGCCGGACAGCTGCAATTGGACTCGGTTTTGGCAAAACGCATCGGCCTCTTACACGATATCGGCAAATCCGTGGACCATGAAATAGAAGGCACACACGCTAAAATCGGCGGGGACATCACTAAAAAATTCGGAGAGACCGAAGAGGTCATTAACGCTATTGCCGCCCATCACGATGAAACAGAATCAAATTCCATATATGGAATATTAGTCCAGGCCGCGGATGCCATAAGTGCTACCCGGCCCGGCGCCAGACGCGAGACGTTAGAGATTTATATCAGAAGACTGGAGAAGCTGGAAGGTATTGCCGATTCGTTTAAAGGCGTAGATAAAGCTTTTGCTATCCAGGCCGGACGTGAAATCAGGGTTATTGTGCATCCGGACAAAATAGGAGACCAGGAAACCGCGATTCTCGCCCGGGATATTACTAAAAAAATAGAAAACGAACTCGACTATCCGGGGCAGGTTAAAGTTACGGTTATCCGGGAAAAACGGGTTGTGGAATACGCGAAATAAACTTTAAAAGGCGTCTTGATTATGGTTAAAATATTGTTTGTCGGTGATATCGTCGGAGAACCGGGCCGGGAAGCGGTGCGCGAGATTATACCGCGTCTTAAAGAACGCGAACAAATAGATTTTGTCATCGCTAACGGCGAGAATGCGGCCGGTGGCTCGGGGATAACGCCTAAAATCTTTCATGAGCTTATCTCTTATGATGTGGATGTTGTAAGCTCCGGAGATCATATCTTCAAAAAAAAAGAAGTGCTGGATATTATCGAGCAGGAAGAGCGTTTACTGCGTCCGGCGAATTATACGGCTTCTGTGCCCGGCCGCGGCTATACGATTATTAGTTGTAAAGAAAAAAAAGATGTTAAAATCGGTGTTATCAATTTAGCCGGACGCGTGTTCATGGAACCTTTGGAATGCCCGTTTCGTACGGGGATGAATATAGTCGAAAAGATAAAGAAGGAAACGAAAATAGCGGTAGTGGATATCCATGCCGAAGCGACCAGTGAGAAAATTGCGCTCGGCTGGTATCTGAACGGAAAAGCTTCGGCGGTCGTAGGTACGCATACGCATGTCCAAACCGCGGATGAACGGATCTTGCCGCCGTACAATTATACCGCTTATATAACGGATATCGGCATGACCGGACCTGTGGATTCGGTTATCGGCCGGGATATCCAACAGATTTTAGTCCGGTTTTTGAACCATACGCCCACCCGGTTTAACGTAGCTACGGAAAACGTGCAATTACAGGGCGTGATTGTCGAAATAGACGAAGAGACCGGACGCGCCTTAGCTTTGTCGAGGATAAAGGAATGTTTGAATGCCGCATAAGATAATCAGAAATGAACGCCTCAATTCTAATGTCTGCCGTTTGGAAATCGAAGCCATAGATATCTCCGAGAAGGCCTTGCCCGGGCAATTCATCATTTTAAGAGTGGATGAACAAGGAGAACGTATCCCACTTACTTTACTGCGCACCTGCCAAAAGGCGAAGACGGTTGAGATTATTGTGCAGGAAGTCGGGACAACAACTTTAAAATTATGCGCGCTCCGTTCCGGCGATGAAATCAAGGATATGATTGGCCCGCTCGGGGTGCCTACGGAAATTGAAAACTATGGCCGGGCAATATGTATCGGCGGCGGCGTGGGGATTGCGGAAATATTTCCGGTGGCGCGGGCGTTAAAAGATGCGGGTAACGAGGTTGTTTCTATTATTGGAGCCCGGAATAAAGATTTTTTAATTTTAGAACGGGAAATGCGGGATGTAAGTAACCAGCTGCACATAACTACGGATGACGGCTCCCACGGCCGGCGGGGGTTTGTCAGCGACGTATTGAGAGAACTTTTGGCTTGGGGAAAAATTGATATCGTATTTGCGGTTGGCCCGATTCCAATGATGAAAGTTATAAGTGATGTTACTAGGCCCGCGAAAATCAAAACGATTGTGAGCTTGAATTCGATTATGGTTGACGGTACGGGTATGTGCGGTTCCTGCCGGGTTACGGTAGGCGATAAGGTAAAGTTTGTCTGTGTAGACGGGCCGGATTTTGATGCGCACCTGGTTGATTTCACAGAACTCTCTAAACGTCAGGCGCGGTTTTTGGAAAACGAGAAAGTTTCGTTAGAAAAATATAAGGGAGAACATAAGCCGTGCCACCAAAATTAGAACGCCAGGCGATGCCGGCGCAGGACGCCCGGAAAAGAAGAAAGAATTTCAACGAGGTAGCTTTAGGATATACCGAAGAGCTTGCTTTGGCGGAAGCAAAAAGGTGTCTTGGCTGCAAAAACAGTAAGTGTCGCCAGGGGTGCCCGGTGGATATTGATATCAAGGTGTTTATTGAGGTAATAAGGAAGAAGGATTATGCCGGGGCTCTGCGGATAATTAAAGAAAAGAATAACCTGCCGGCAATTTGCGGCCGGGTTTGTCCGCAGGAAACACAGTGCGAAGAGTATTGTATCCTGAGTAAAAAAGATAAACCCGTAGCCATTGGGCGCCTGGAGCGGTTTGTGGCGGATTGGGTTATTGATAAAAAAATCAAGGAAGAAATACCGCAGGCCGTTATCAAGAAAAATAAGAAGGTAGCGGTTATCGGTTCCGGCCCCGCGGGCCTTACCTGTGCCGCTGACCTGTCAAAATTAGGATATGCGGTGACGGTTTTTGAAGGATTACATGCTTCCGGCGGCGTGTTGCGTTATGGGATCCCGGAATTCCGGCTGCCGAAACATATTCTGGATATCGAAGTTGATTTCATTCAAAAATTAGGAGTCAATATTGCCTTAAATATCGTTGTGGGCAAGACGAAGACAGTTGAGGATTTAAGGCAGGAAGGATTTGAAGCGTTTTTTGTGGGTACCGGAGCGGGGTTGCCCTATTTTTTGGAGATTCCGGGCGAGAACTTAAATGGTGTTTACTCGGCAAACGAATTTTTGACCCGGGTTAATCTAATGAAGGCGTATAAATTTCCCGAATACGATACGCCCGTTGTCATCGGCAATAAGGCCTGTGTGATCGGAGCCGGGAACGTGGCCATGGATTCGGCGCGGGCGGCCCTGCGCCTGGGAGCAGAGGAGGTCACTATCGTCTACCGCCGCAGCGTGAAGGAAATGCCGGCAAGAATAGAGGAAATTGAGCACGCCAAAGAAGAAGGTATCAAATTTCACCTGTTAACCGCGCCTTTGCGCATCCTGGGGGATAAATTCGGCCGGGTTAAAGCGCTTATCTGTATTAAAAATAAACTGGGAGAACCGGACGCCTCCGGCCGCAGAAGGCCGGTTCCGATTGCCGGCTCGGAATTTGAGCTCCTGAGCGAAACGGTTATTTGTGCTATCGGCCAGGGCCCCAACCCGTTATTGCTTTCTACGCTGCCTGATTTGAAATTAAATAAGCGCGGCAATGTCGTTGTAGACCATAACCTTATGACCAGCATCCCGGGCGTCTTTGCCGGCGGAGATATCGTCACCGGCGCCGCGACCGTGATCGAGGCCATGGGCGCGGGTAAACACGCCGCAGAAAAGATCGATTCCTACCTGAAAAACAAACAATTCCCCTAGGGGCATTTGTCCTATTTTTGCGTTTTAAAATGTATTGCAAAGTTACGGGCAAAATGTATAATAAAATCTATGCTTGGAGTACACCGTTAAATTAGTTTTTATCAGTTTACGGAACGGTGTACTAAAAGAGGGTGTGGGGGGGGGTGCTCAGCGAACGAAGTGAGCGCCGAAGGGGGCTTGCCCCCATAGCGGAACTGCGCAGGCAACGTTCGCTATACCCATAAGAATTAAGTTGACGGAGCAGTAGAGGTTTAACTCTTGTATCTTTTACCATTTTAAGAATCAATTGAGAGGAGATAGGGTATGTCTGATAAGCTGGAAAAATTGACAAAACAGATATACGAAGAAGGGGTAGTTAAAGCCAGGCACGAAGCGCAGCAGATTATTGAGTCCGCGCAAGCGGAAAAAAAGAAAATTCTGCGTTCAGCGCGCCAAGAATCTGAAGATATAATCAATTTGGCGCACAAGGAAGCTGAAGAATTCAAAAAAAAAGTGGAATCAGAGCTGAGGATGGCGGCCCAGCAATCGCTGGCCTTGTTGAAGCAGAAGATTACGGGATTGATTTCGGAAAAAGTCGCAAACACTTCCGCAGAAGGCCTGGTCCAGGACGCGCAGTTTGTTAAGAAGATTCTAGAGCTGGTTATGAAGGAATGGATTACTTCCGGCTGCCGGCAGGGAGAAGAAATTTTGCTTAAACTTCCTCAGGAAGCGCAAAAGGATATCCAGAAGCACTTTTTGGCTAAAACCGCTCAAGAGCTGCAGCAGGGCTTGAAGATAGAGTTCGATAAGAACATCAAAGGCGGCTTTGTGATTACATCCCGGGACGGCAATTACCGGATTGGTTTTACGGAAGAAGATTTTAAGGTGTTTATCCAGAATTTCATAAGGTCGAACGTAAAGAAATTTTTGTTTGATTAATAAATAAAGGCGGCAAAGTTGGGACAGTATTATTATCTTATTGCTTCTTTACCGGACTTAAAATTAGACGATTATAAAGAGCCTTACCGGGTGGTGGATTTTGTGGGTGAGCTGAGAACTCATCTTTCTGCGCAGCACGGCCGATACTTAGACGATATGCTGCTTTTATATAACAGCTTGCATCTTGCCGCAGTTGCTTTGAATCTTGAGGGCTCCTGGTCGGCTCATTCGGTATCCGGGTTTAGTTTTTTGGACGTAAAAAAAATGTTTGAGAACGGCGAGTATGAACAGGATAGCGGCGTTATGAAATTTCTTGAGCAAATAATGGACCGGCGCGGACGGGATTCGGTTCTTTCGCGCCAACAGGCGGAAGAACTGCTGCTAAAATTCGTGTATGAGCGGTTGGTAAATCACGAAAACAACTTTATCCGCAGCTATTTCCGTTTTGACTTGAATTTGCGCAATATCTTGAGCGCTTATAATAAAAGGAAGTTTAATTTAGAAAGCGATAATTTTATCGAAACCGAGGCGGACGATGTCGTTACGAGACTCAAAAATTCTACGGCTTCGGACTTTCATCTTTCGAACGATGCGGAATATATCGATGAGCTTGGAGAAATTTTTGACAAAGGAGAGCTGCTGCATCTTGAAAAGTATTTGGATACTCTGCGCTGGCAGTTTATCGATGAAGTAAATAAGCTTGCATATTTCGAAGTGGATGTTTTGCTTGGGTATTTGATAAGGCTTATCCTGGTTGAACGCTGGATCGGTCTTGAGGAAGAAAAAGGCCGGCAGGTTTTTGCCGGGTATACCGGGATAGAAGAGGATAAGTTTTTCGTGCAATAATATTTTTATCCAGATTAACGCGGAGGGGATATGGCAACTAAAGGCAAGGTAATCGGAGTTGTTTCCAACCTGGTAACTATCGAAGTGCAAGGGCCGGTGAGCCAGAATGAAATATGCTACATAATAAAAGACGATGTGCGGTTAAAAGCTGAGGTAATTAAAATTCACCAAGACCGTGTTTTTGCCCAGGTGTTTGAAACTACGCGGGGTTTAAAGATGGATACACCGGTTGAGTTTACCGAGCATATGCTCGAGGTGGAACTTGGTCCGGGGTTGCTTTCTAAAAATTATGATGGTTTACAGAACGATTTAAATGCTATGAGCGGGCTGTTTCTTATTGCCGGAGAAGAGACCGTTCCTTTAGCAACCCAGGCGCAGTGGGATTTTGCGCCTTTAGTTAAGCCAGGGGATACGGTGGTTGCGGGAGCGTGGTTGGCTGAGGTGCAGGAAAACTGGTTAAAGCATAAGATCATGGTTCCGTTTAAGTTGGAAGGCAACTGGCAGGTAGAATCGATTGTACCTGGCGGCCGCTATCGACTTAGAGATAAAATCGCGGTTTTAAAGAACGCTCAAGGGCTTATAGAGGAAGTAACTATGTCGCAGCGCTGGCCGGTTAAAGTACCTATCCGCGCCTATGCGCATAAGCCGGTAGCGTACCAGGTGCTGGGAACCGGGGTGCGGCTTATCGATACAATTAACCCGATAGTTGAAGGCGGAACGGGTTTTATCCCCGGGCCGTTCGGCTCAGGCAAGACTGTGTTACAACATATTATTGCCGCACACGCGCAGGTGGATTTGGTAGTAATCTGCGCTTGCGGGGAGAGAGCGAACGAAGTTGTGGAATTATTTACCGAATATCCGCATCTTGACGACCCCTATACCGGCAGAAAACTTATGGAACGCACGATTATTGTCTGCAATACTTCGAACATGCCGGTTGCGGCGCGTGAGGCTTCCGTATATACGGCGATGACCATTGCCGAATATTACCGGCAGATGGGATTAAAAGTTTTGATGTTGGCGGATTCGACTTCCCGCTGGGCGCAGGCCTTACGGGAGATGTCCAACCGGATGGAAGAATTGCCGGGGCCGGACGCTTTCCCCATGGATTTGACGGCAATAATCGCTAATTTTTATTCAAGAGCGGGGTTAGT
>JAHJAO010000077.1 GCA_018813905.1 Candidatus Omnitrophota bacterium | reverse complement strand
TCCACGTTGGAACATTTTACCGTAAGATTTATCAGCTCTCCGGGCTGGACCTGGTAGCTGGAAGCGTTCGCGTCTATCTGGATGCCCGTGCCCGCGCTATACTCCTTATAAGTGAGGCTGTAAGCGGTATTTGCTACAAGCAGCAGCAAAACCGCGCAAATAATAATCACCCGGAAATTGTTTTTATTCATCTCAAACCAATTTCGCAATCATAATACAAACTTGTCTAAAATAGAATCCATTACCGATTTCAAAAAGCTGGCGTCTATCGCAGGCGTGATTTAAATTTCCACTTTCTTAAACACCGCCGCCGCGTTAAAGCCGGCAAAGGCGCAGCAGGTTTTCATTACGGTTTTTAATTTTCTATTCTTATTCTTTTTGACTAAATTTACATTAAATCTGGGGTCGATATTTTTGCAGTTCAAAGTTGCCGGTACTATATTGTTTTTCAAAGCCAACAGCAGTATTGCCGTCTCAAGCAAAGCGCTCCCGCCTAAATTATGCCCGACATAGGGCTTGAACGCGCTGATTAAAGGTTTTTTCGGATTGGGGCCGAAGATATCGGTTATAGCTTTTGCCTCATAATAATCAATCGGCCCGGAGCCAATCCCGTGCGGACAGACAACATCTATTTTTTTCTTATCAATATTACTCTGTAACAGCGCCTGCTCTATAGCCTCTTGATAAGAATTGCTGCCGATTTGGGGAACCGTTATCTTCCACCCCTCTAAGTTAAATCCAGCGCCTAAATATTCGGCGTAAATATCCGCTCCCCTTTTCTGAGCGCTCTCTAACGTCTCCATTACTACCCCTACTCCCCCGTCTCCGAACACCAGGCCATTACTGTCCCTAGAAAAAGGCCGGATAATCCCGTCATGAGCATAAATGCCCAATTCTTTAAACCAGACATACTTGTAAATATCCGGATAATCGGAAGCACAAACCACCACAGCCTTTGCCTGATTATTCTTCAAAATCTGGCCGGCCGCTTCCAAGGCATACAAACCGGATGCGCAAGCATTATTGATAAACAGAGAATAATTATGTACATTAAAAACGCGCGCTACATGAAACAAATCGGCAAAGGTCTGCACATCATAGCCGCTTTTTAGAAACTTGCGGTACAATCCCTCAAAAAATACTTTTTTGGGAATATCGCTTTTCTGCCTGCCGATCAGCATTTCATAAGCAAGATTGCTTACTTTAAATCCAAACGGCATCAGCCCCAAGTTTTCATGCGCGAGCACAAGGCCAATACCGTTATCGTCACTTTCATAGTTCAAGCGGCTATCATCCAAAGCCAGCTTGACAGCCGCGATAAGATAATTCAGGTCAATTATTTCTTCCCCTTCTTTCCAGTCCCGGATATCGTCAAGTTTTTGTTTATCAATACCGAAGCGGGAGATATCAAAATTTTTTACTTTATGAAAACGGAATTTTTCCCAAACCTCTCCGTCCAAAATACAGTTTTCTTCTTCGATATTGACATTCTTATCCAGAATTCCCTTCCAGAATTCGTCCTTACCGATGCCCACCGAAGCAATCGGGCCGATGCCGGTAATCACTATCTTTTGCTTTTTAGCCATCAAGTCCCTACCTTTTCACTTTTCACTTATTTTGCAACGCTTCCCTTACCACTTCAATCGCTTTCGCGACAGTGGTTATCTCAGGTATTTGCTCGTCTTTCACCCTGATTTTATACTTCTTCTCAATCGCGACTGTAATCTCAATCGCCTTGATGGAATCAATACCCAAATCCTCCCAGAAATGCGCATCCGGTTTTAACTCTTCCACATCGCGGCCGCTGACTTTGGCGATTAATTCCTTCATGTCTTGCTCTAAATTGGCTAACAAATCTTCTGGCATTCGGATACCTCCATTATTAATTTTTATGCTGTCACGAAACCCGCGTCAGTCTATGATTACGAAGATTTTGTTCGTGATTTAATCGCCGCAATCTTATTTTTTCCGCCAAAGGCGAGATCTCGCCAGTTTTACTGGCGGAAATCGCTGTAATCAAGGGCGGCACTTTTTTGTGACGCCCTATTTGATTTTCTTTATCACCAAACACGCGTTATTCCCGCCAAAAGCAAACCCATTATTCAAAGCGATATTGACTTTTTGTTTTCTCGCTTTATTCGGCACACAGTCAATATCGCACTCGGGGTCCGGCGTTTCAAAATTTATCGTCGGCGGTACAATATCAAATTTCGTCGCCAGACAGCAAGCCATCGCTTCTATCGCCGAAGCCGCGCCCATAGTATGGCCGAGCATGGACTTTATTGAGCTCACCGCGACTTTTCTGTTTCCAAATACTTTATTAATCGCCGCGCATTCTGTCTTATCGTTGTGCCGGGTGCCGGTCCCATGCGCGCAGATATAATCTACATCTTCGGGATTAACTCCGGTTCTCTCCAACGCGTTCTGCACGCACCGGCCCACACCGTCTATCTGCGGATTAGTCATGTGAAACGCGTCACAGCTAAACCCGCAGCCCAAAATTTCAGCGTAGATTTCGGCGTTTCGTTTATGTGCCGACTTTAAGCTTTCTAAAACCAATATCGCCGCGCCTTCTCCGGGAATCATGCCTTTGCGGTTTTTATCAAACGGCTGGCATTTCTCCGGCGCCACAGCCCGCACCTGGTTAAAGCCGGTAAAACCTAAATACGAAAATGCGTCCGAGCCGCCGGCGAAAACAATATCGGCCTTGCCCAGCTTTATCAGATCAACTCCATAGCTAATCGCGTAATTCCCCGCCGCGCACGCGGTAGTAAACATCCGGTTTTTACCTTTTACCTTCAACTCCAACGCCACGTTTGAAGAGATATTACTCACCGGATACTGGACAATCGACCAGTTATCCACGGCATCCACACCTTTTTTGAGCCAAATCTCGTCCATTTCTTCTATCTCTTGCGCTTCGCCTGCGGTCGTGCCTAATAAAATTGCTAACTCTTCGCAATTGAATTTTTTAATATCCAGTCCCGCGTCTTTTATCGCGAGCTTGGCCGCGGCGATTGCCAGATGGGAAGCGCGGCCCATCATCTTAATCTTGTTCTTGCTAAGAAAATCTTCCGCGTCAAATCCTTTTACCTGCCCGCCGAAATGAGTGGCATGCTCGGCAGTATCAAAAGCGTCCACTTTGGAAATGCCGGATTTACCCTGGATTAAATTTTTCCAGAACTCGTCCTTGCCGATACCTAAAGATGAGATAATCCCCATCCCCGTAACCACAATGCGTTTATCCGTATCCATCATTTTCATTTTCCGACAATCACGCTCGTGTTTGTCCCGTTCGGGCCGAAACAGTTCACTAACACCCGTGAAACTTTATTCTTTTTCGGATTATTAATAACGTAATTCAAATCGCAATTCGTATCCTTCTGCAAATAATTTATAGTCGGCGGAATCATCTGCTTATCTATCGCAGCCAATGCCGCGGCCAAGGCAATGCCGCCGGAATTGCTTACCGTCTCCCCGACCATTGACTTTATCGCGGTCACCAAAACATCCTCCGCTTTCTTGCCAAACACTTCCCTTATCGCTCGGGATTCAATCGCGTCCGCGTCTTTGGTTGAGTTGGCGTTTGCGAATACGCAATCAATATCTTTTGGCTCTAAACCCGCGTCTTTTAACGCTAAGCGCATCGCTTCTTTCATCCCTTCCCCCTTCGGGCTGTACCGATAGAATTTTGCCGGGTCAAAGCACGACCCTATGCCTAAAATTTTTCCATACACATGAGCGTTGGATGCAGAACCGTTAGTTTGCAGCAAAAATACCGTTGCTCCTTCGGAAAAAACAATCCCGTCCCGGCGCTTATCAAACGGGCAGGATAGCAGCGGTGTATTATTTTTAACCCCGGAGAGGTACTTTAATTTGTAAAAGCCCAGAAACGCCTGAATACTTAAATCCTCCACACACCCCACCAGCACCTGCTCCGCGCGATCAAGTTCGATAGCGTCGCGTGCATAATCGAGCGCATCCAGAGCCGCGCACATGCCGGTGGAGATCGTACTGTTAAAACCTTTTATCTTAAATTTTATCGCGATGCGGCTGGCCGCGCTATTGCCGACTGTACTCGGAAAAATACTGGGGTTGACATAACGCGGCCCTTCGGTAAATGACTCGCGGTTGAACCGGGAGATGCTGAAAATACTGCCAAAAGTCGTGCCTACGCTAACCGCAGTCCTGGTGCTATTATCTTCATTGACGGAAAAATCCGCGTCTTCCAGACAATATTTCGCCGCGCAAAGTAGAAGCAATGTCGCGCGGTCCAAATCCATAAGCGTTTTTTCGTTCAGGATTTTATGCGGGTTGAAATCGCTGATCTCACCGCCGGATTTAACGTTTAAATCTTTTGTATCGAACAGGGTTATCTGCTTTATACCGCATTTTCCCAGGAATAGATTTTCCCAGAAAGCGTCCCGGCCGATACCAATCGGCGAAACAATTCCGATTCCGGTTATAACCGTATTTTTTTTCATCTGCATTTACATCCCCAACCCGCCGTCTATTCTGAACACCTGTCCCGTGATATAGTCCGAATCGTCGCTGGCCAGAAAAGATACAACTTTCGCGACCTCTTCCGCGCTGCCGAACCTGGCTAGCGGAATCTGCGGCGTGATTTGCTTGATATAATCCTCTTTCAAACTTTTCGTCATGTCCGTATCTATAAACCCCGGCGCCACCACATTCACGCGGATGCCGAACGCGGCCACCTCTTTTGCCAGGGACTTGGAAAAAGCGATTATCCCGCCTTTGGTCGCGGAATAATTCGTCTGCCGCGGGATACCGATAATTCCGCTTAATGAACTCATGTTTATGATATTACCGCTTTTTTGCTTCATGAACTGCACGATAAACGCGCGTGTCACGTTAAAGACGCCGGTTAAATTGGTATCGATAACTTCCTTCCAGTCTTCCTGCGTCATCATCGCCAGCGCTTTATCCCGGAGAATACCGGCGTTATTAACTAAAATATCCACTTTGCCGAACTTATCCAGAACCTTCTCTTTCCACTTATCCACGTCGGAGAAATTCTTGACGTCGACTTTAAAGCCGATAACTTTGGTTTTGAATTCAGATTCGAGTTCTTTGGCTAAAGAATCATTATTGAGGTAGGTAAACAAGACATGAGCTTTTTCTCCGGCAAGCTCTCTGACAACAGCTTTCCCTATTCCCCGTGTACCACCGGTAACAACAGCTATTTTGTCCTTAAATTTCATTCATTTTCCTTTTCACATCCCTGTAAAAAAGACAACACTACACCTTTGCTTATAAAATTAGCAAGTGGCGTTAGGTTAAAATACGTTTAACTTAAGTATTTATTATACCTTATAAAAAATATCCGTGTCAAGAAAAGAAGCTGGCTATTTTTACTTTATTTAAAAACGCCAATTAACACCCAGAGTTACTTGCGGGATAAAAGTCTTATAAGTACCGTTAATAGATGTGCCACTGCTGGCGCCGACAGAATTGTCCACATAGCGGTCGGAGAAAAAAGTGGCGGCGAGCGTCATTTCCGCGCGAAAATTATTTTTTTTATAGCCGCCCCCAAAATAAAAACTATATCGGCGGTTACTGGGATTAGCGGGGTCAAATGTCGCTGCCGGAACAGGTTCGGAAGAATACGCACAACCTGTTCTCAAGCTGAACTTATCGTTCAACAGATACTCCAACCCCAGCTTATAAATAAACGCGTCCGAATAATCCTTGGCGATAAATGTGTCCGTAAACACCCCTTCCGGCTCAAAATCTATCAATACCGAACTATGCTGGGACCAGTTTATCCAGTGCACATCTGCTTCCATCTCCAGCTTATCGCTAAATTCGTGCGCGTAGCCGATCATAAATATATCCGGGAATTTATATTTTGCTTTTGCCTCTACCTTTGTCCGGGGTGCGCCGGGCGCTCCGGTAGGGATATTGCTAATGGTGGCATTTCCGTCAAAATATAAGGAGAAACGGCTCCGGTAGGAGACGCCAATGCGGTTGCTTTCATCAATGTTATACAACAGCCCCAGGTTATACCCCAAGGCGTACGTTTTTTCGCTGATCAGCTCGTAAAAGCCATCCGCCGCGCCGGGAATTGTCCGGCCGTAATTAACCATCTTCCGCGAGACGACCTGCCCTTCATAAATATCCGCGCCCAAGCCAACGGATATGTCTTCATTTATTTTAAATGCCAGCGAAGGGTTGATAACAACTGTATCTAAAGAATTATATGTTGCCTGGTAACGCAGCGGCCCGTTCTCGCTCCATTCCGTAAACGAACCGAAGGGAACGTATATTCCGATGCCGAACTTCCAGGAATCACTTTCCGGATTCGCGACGAGGTACGTATTGGGCAGCATTGCTACTTGCGTGATTTTCTCTCCTGCCCCGGCGGGAGATTCATATTTTGAATAGCGAAAGACAAAAAAAACTTCTTCTTGGAAAAGGCCTTCTTTTATCTGGGTAAGTCCGGCAGGGTTATAATAAATGGCCGAGCCGTCATCGGCTGTAGCCACAAACGCGCCGGCTCTTCCCGAAGCGCGCGCGCCGTGATCGATGATATCAAAACGCGCTTCAACGCGGGGAATGAATACACCTATCACAATAAATGAAAAAACAGCAATCTGAATCTTTTTTTTCAAAACAATCATTCCTCAATAAAATAATATCCGCTTGGTTCCATCTCCGTTACTTATCGTCCGGATTCTCACTGTAATTATTATAGGCGGTATTGGTAAGCGCGGGCAAGAATAATTATTTTGTAACTTCTTGCGGGGATTCGGATTGTTGGAGGGATTTAAGATGGGCGATGGCGTCGTCAATTATGCTTTGATTAAACTTAGCAAAATTATCATTTATATCAATTTTATTTCGTATACCTATTAATATAGGTATATATTTAGCGTCGCCAAATGCTTCTAACATATTTACTGATTCATTTTTATAAGCATCTGGCTTCTTTGCTAAGTCTAGAATAAAATCCAAAGCCCCTTCGTATTTCATATATGCCAAAGCTCTTAAGGCAACAATAAAATATTCGTTCTGTTGCCCCTGCTTAACGATGAACATTAATGGCTTTATCGCTCTTTCATCATTGATTTGTCCCAATGCCCAAATCACTTGCTTTTTGAATCGGGGATTACGTGATTCAACAATTTTTATAAATGAAGGCACCGCTTCTTTTTCTTTGCGTTCTGCCAAAATATCAATGGCTACCCCCGGATATGGACTAAACAAATCAAAACTATTTATTTTTTTAATTAACTTTTCAGAAGACAATAAATTCTGTCGTTCATACAATTTGTGATAATATTCTGGCCCGTGCCCCGCCGCCATAAACCAATAAGCAAAAGAAAAAAGATAAAATAATCCAACACCAAAACAAACTATTAATATAAAAATTACACTGCGTTTTACAATTTGTCTTATCATTTAAAATATCCTCTCAATAAAGATGTGTATAATTTCTCCAAGGTCACGCTTTGGGACTTGGTCTCACCATTAATACTAACTATATACTTCTGATCACTTAGCCCTTTGCTTATTGGTTCATCATGAATTTTGAAAGAATTATACCCCAAATTATCATAACCATCCAATGCTTCTATTCTCACATACGTATACTTATCATTCGGATTCGGGCTGTAGTCTCTATAAGCGGTATTGGTTACCGCATTTCCTACGCCGGATATTATACTATTAATTGGATTAGTTGGTAAATAAGGAACTTTTGTAAGCGCTTCTTGATCTATATACCCTTGCGGAATATAAACTAAATCCCCTTTTACATCAACCACCATCACATTTTCTTTCTTCAGGCCTCTCGCGTCTATCCACTGCTCTAGTTCCTGCCTTGTGGATTGAGGAGAAATCAACATTACTTTATCGGTTGTATTTTCCGCCTGCAACGGCACCCCGCTTCCGGCACTGTGAGTAATGGTAAAACTACAATCTACTTCTTTCGCCAAAGCCTGTGTAAGCTCATCAAGCGCGGTACCATCAGTATTGGCGCCCGACACGGAGATACCTTTTGTTCCTTCTTTAACGGCGACTTCGTAAGAAGAAGCGCTGTATTTGTTCGACTCTCCACATCTTTGCTTTACCTTAAGCAATAAAGTCGCGCCATCAAGCATGCCCATAACTTTTTCCTCTTCTACCCAAATCCCTCCGCAATTCAAATCCTGGTCAATCTTTACCGTAACCTCGCTGGTTTTTTGATAGGTTGGATACGGCTCTGTCGCACCGCCGAATTTCTCGGCTTGATACATGATGTCGCCAAGCCCGGTTGTTACGTTCTCATGAACTTCTTTACTTTTGGCTACAACTTTCGATATAGCTTGTTCAGCGATGTGATTTGTGTAATCTCTTACGTCATCATATACTTCTTTACCCGTTATAACAGTTTCTTTAATTTTCGCTATACTTTGTTCGGCAATGTAAACCGAGTATCCCATGGCCAAATCAAAAGCTTCGCTTGCGTAATCAATAACTTTACTCCACATAGTTCCGGTATCGGTTTCTGTTTTGGTTTCCGTAACTTTTACTTCGTCGCCCTTTCTGGACGCGCTTTCATTGAACGGCGGACTATTATCGTATGATAAATCACTCATCATCTGTGTATTGAACTTGTCGCTTAACGGGACAATCGGCGGTAAATCGTTAAGCAGCGTATTTAAATCCGCGCTCGCAAGCCGGGCATCCTTTTCCTGCCCTCCGCCTGCCATAGCGTCCTGATTAGCCGCCGCACTCTCATTGCCTTGTTGCGCATCTTTACTCAAACTATCTTGCCTGCCGCTACTTTCCCCGCCCTCGCCCAAAACCTCTATCTCAATCTCCCGCACTCCCTTTTCGTCCGCGAACTGATTTTCATCTTTGTTTTCCACTTCTACCGTAATCTTGTATGTGCCCGGCTCATCCGGCGCCTGCCAGTAGATATCGTCGCCCTGCGGGCAGTCAAATCTTCCATCCGAACACGACCACCACGGCAGCTTAAGCATGTCTTTAGAGCTGCCGCTGGATTTTACTACCGCTTCCGGCGGATTGGAGCCGTCCGCCTGCTCATACTCCACCCACGTATCCACGTTGGAACAGGTTACCGTAAGATTTATCAGCTCTCCGGGCTGGACCTGGTAGCTGGAAGCGTTCGCGTCTATCTGGATGCCCGTGCCCGCGCTATACTCCTTATAAGTGAGGCTATAAGCGGTATTTGCT